>CAIXUF010000845.1 GCA_903922535.1 Candidatus Hydrogenedentota bacterium | reverse complement strand
GGTGGTGCCCGCCGCCGGGGACTGCGTCTTGATCGGGTTGGGATCAACGTTGTCCGTTGCAACAACGCCCGCCGTGAAGTCGGGCACAAGTGTCTGGCAGGAGGCGGCGGCCGGCACCGTTTGATTCGCCGCGCAGGTGGTGATCACCGGCGGGGTTGTGTCGGGCACCGTCACCGTCATCTCGTAGGCGCCCATGTCAAAACCGGCACCCTGGGGACAGGCCACTCCGCGAATGTCCGTGGCGGGCGCGCCTGCCGCAGTGCCGGTGTCAATGCACGGGGAACCCGCTTTAAGTTCCAGATTGCCCCCACTGGCATCCACAAACATCGGGTCCGCGCTGATGTTCCCATCGCCCGCGTATCCGCCCTGAATGCAGGAATAGGTCACAAGCAACGGGGAAGGTGTGCCGCCCGCATAGGTGCCATAGTCAGATAGTTCCGGCCCGCCGGATGCGGTATCACCCCAAAGGATACAGTTCGTCAACGTCAGCGAACCAGAAAAGTATAGTATCCCGCCACCCATGCCGATTTGGCCGCTGGCAGAGTTGCCTGTGAACGTGCAGTTCGTCAACGTCGAGGAAGATTGCACATTGCACATCCCACCGCCGAAACCCGAGCCACTGGCCGAGTTGCGTGTGAACGTGCAGTTCGTCAACGTCGGGGAAGAGTACACATTGCACATCCCGCCGCCATCGCCATAGGAGCCGCTGGCCGAGTTGCCGGTGAACGCGCAGTTCGTTACCATCGGGGAAGAAGAGTCGTTGTACATCCCACCACCCGCGTCGGCCGAGTTGCCGGTGAAGGTACAGTTCATTACCGTGGGTGAAGAAGATGATTCGTTGTACATCCCGCCGCCGTTACTGGAAGTGGCTCCCCGGGTGACGGTAAAGCCGTCCAAGGCGGCCGCATTCGCTCCCACCACGCAGCGACGCGTGTTTTCGCCGTCTATGACAACGACATTGGCCAACCAGTCACGGTGGTCGCCCGTGGTCTCCGTACCCGTAAACCCGCCGTAGAGACTTACTCCGGGCTGCATCGTCACCACGGGGTCACTGGTGGCGACGTAGGTGCCGGCGGCAACCCACACTTCGCCGCCCGCCCCCGAAGCCGCATCAACAGCAGACTGGATGTCCTGGAACGCCGTGGCCCAGGTGGTGCCGTCCCAGGGTCCCGTGGTGTTCCGCGCATCAACACGATAGGACACGGCCCCTTCGGCAAACTGCGCCGTGAAGGAAAGGTCCGTCGTTACGCTAGTGTCTTGGCGAACCGCGGTGGTCACGCCGTCGCTCCACTGGACAAAATGGCTACCTATGTCTGGCACGGCAAACACCGACGTGCCGTTCCCGCCATCGTCCACCGTCTGCGCCGTGACTCCAGAAATGCTGCCGTGTTCGCCCCCGGCATAGGTCAGCGTGTGAACAATGTTGAAATATGCCGTGACCGTGATGTTGCCCCCCACATTCACATCCGTGCGCGGGTTCTGCGTCGAGCCGTCACTCCATAGCACGAAACGGCAGCCGGGATCGGCCACCGCCTCGACGGTCGTGCCGCTGCCCTGGTACGGCACCGTCTGCGGCGAATCGCCGTTAATCATCCCGTGGTCCCCCGCCGTGTACGTCAGCATGTAAGATTGGGTCGAGAAGTTCGCCGTAACCGCCCTGTTTCCGTCCACAACGATGCTGGAACTCGGGGCCGTACCGGAAATGTCGCCGCTCCAGCCGGCAAACTGCCGGCCGGTGGATGCCGTGGCAATCAACGGGACGGTATCACCGCGGACGAAAGGATGCACCCCTTCGGACGGATTGGTGGTGCCGTAGCCCTCCGGGGACACCTGCACTGTGAGCGTGACAATGTCCCCGGGCACAACGGCCCCCTCGTAGGCGCCCATGTCCACCCCCGCGCCCTGCGGCCGCGCCACCCCGCGGATATCCACGGCGGGCGCGCCCGCCGCCGTACCCGTGTCAATGCAAGGGGAACCCGCCTGAAGTTGCGGACAGGCACCGTTGGCATCAACAAACAGCGGGTCCGCACTGATGTTTCCGGTGCCCGTGTATCCGCCTTGGATGCAGGAATAGGTTACCGACGGCGTCGAAGACGAAGCGTAGTTGCCTATTTCCGCCCAGTAAAGGGCAGTGTCACCCCAAAGGATGCAATTTGTCAACACCGGCGAAGAAGCGCTGTTGAACATTCCGCCGCCCCCCGCAACAACATTGCTCCCGTTGCCACAAAAGCTGCAGGCCGAGTTGCCGATGAAGGTGCAGCTCATCAACATCGGCGAAGAAGAGCTGTTGAACATTCCGCCGCCGTACCCGCCGGCCGAGTTTCCCGTGAACGCGCAGTTCGTCAATGTCGGCGAAGATCCGCCGTTGTACATCCCGCCGCCACCGTCGGACGAGTTGCCGGTGAAGGTGCAGTTCATCAACGCCGGGGAAGATGATGCGTTGAACATCCCGCCGCCATAGCCGCCGCCAAAGCCGCCGTTCCAGCCGGCCGAGTTGCCGGTAAACGTGCAGTTCGTCAACGTCGGCGAAGAATCCCTATTGCACATCCCGCCGCCATCAGCAGCCGAATTGCCTGGAAACACGCAGTTCGTCAATGTCGGTGAAGAATACTGCTCGTTGTATATCCCGCCGCCATCTACGGACGAGTTGCCGGTGAACGCGCAGTTCGTCAACGTCGGCGACGAAGAGCTGTTGAACATGCCGCCGCCGCCATAACCGCTGGACACGTTGCCGGTGAACGTGCAGTTCGCCACCGTCGGCGACGAATATTCGTTGTACATCCCGCCGCCATTACTGGACATCCCGCCACCGTTATTGAAAGTAGCTCCCCGGGTGACGGTAAAGCCGTCCAACACGGCCCCGTCCGATCCAAGCACACACCGGCGCGCATTTTCCCCGTCAATGACGGTGGCATTCGCCGACCAGTCGCGCTGGTCCCGAGCTGTTTCCGTGCCCGCAAACCCGCCGTAGAGACTCACCCCGGACCGCATTGTCAGCACCGGATCGCTTTGGGCAGTGTACGTGGCCGCGGCAACCCATACATCGCCGCCGTCGTTATTCGCGGCGGCATCCACCGCAGACTGGATGTCCCGGAACGCCGTGGCCCAAGAAACACCGTCCCAGGGCCCGGCGGTGTTTTGCGCGTTGACACGGTAAGAGGCGCCGCCGCCAGCCACCATCACCGTCACCGTTCGCGTGAACTCCACGGCGTTGTTGCCGTTGCCGTCGGAAACGTTGTAGGTGACAATGTACGCGCCGGGCACCGCCGGGTTCACCGCATCGCCACCCACCGTCACTGCAAGGCTGCCCGCGCAGGCATCAGTGGCATCGGCTCCAAGCTCGGTGTAGGTGCCGCCGTACTGGACGGTTACCGTGGCCAAACCATTCAGGGTGATGACAGGCGCGGTCGTGTCGGCCACGGTCACCATGCGCGTGGCTTCGCCGGTGTTGCCGGCGCCGTCGATCATGCTGTACGTCACCGCGTAGACGCCGGGCACGCCCGGGTCCACCGCGCCGCAGCACATCATCTGGCCGGCTGCGCAGTTCTCCTTCGCCGTCGCGCCCGGTTCAGTGTACGCACCACCGCACTCAACGGTGAGCACCGGATCGCCGTTAAGCGTAATCTCCGGCGGGGTCGTGTCCGCCACCGTCAGCAGTGCCTCGCAGGTGGCAAAGTGACCCAATTCGTCGGTCACGGTCAGGATAACCGGAATGTCGCCCCGGCCAACGGTTGCGCCGGCCGCCGGTGACTGGGTCACGGTCAGCCTGCCGCCGCCGGCCTCTGTCGCGCTGAGCCCCGGCGTGAGGTCAGGCACCAGCGCCTCGCACGAGGCGTTCGCCTGAATCGTTCCGCCCGCGGCGCAGGCAATGATGACCGGCCCTTGCTGCAGAGGCGTGGTGGTGGGATCGAGCTGGGCGGCAATCGTCACCGCCGCCCCCCGGGCGTTGAAGTGGTCGTATTCCTGACGGTTTGTGAAACCGTCCCCGTCGGCGTCGCCGTCAGGACCGAAGATGCCTGGGAAACCGGTCGTATACGCCCCAACACCGCCCGCCGGCGGCAACGGAAGCAGGAAGCCGCCCAACGGACTCTGGCCCAACAGGGCATCCAGCGCAGCCAGGCTTTCGGCGTCGCCTTCAGTGGCATACCCGGCGAGCACCACCGCCAAACTGCCGGGGTACCAGGGCATCAGGCCGGGTATCAAGGAACGCAGATCCGAGGGGGGGGACGGCGGGGTATTAAGCTGAACATTTCCCAATCCCTCCGTTATCAGCACCTTGAAGTAGTTGAAGTTGGCCTCGAAGGTGCTCAAGACCTGCGCGTTCGTGATTCCCCCGGTTCTGGCGGGATCCAGGGCGTAGGTGTTGTTCAGCACGGCGGCCAGCAGGCCCAGTTCAAACTCGCCGTCGGGGATGCCGTTGGGTGTCGTTGGAGACTGACCGGCCGAGGCGTTCGGATTGACCGGACCGTTGAGGTCGGTGCTGCACAGGAACAGGCTCTGCCAGGGCAGAATCTCAGTGGAGAACCCGGCAAGAGCGCCGAGCGAACAGCTTGCCGTGTCAAAGGCGGCGCAGAAGTCCCATGCGCCGGCCACAGGCCAGCTCGTCACCGGGTTGTCGTAACTGGCCGGGGGCTCGACGGCGCCCGTCAGCGAGAAGATCGGGATTGACCCGGCCGTGTAGGTGTTGGCAGGCGCGCCGTATGGCGTCATTAGCGCTCCAGAGCCGTTCGGGCAGGCTTCCGTCAGCGGCGCATGCGGAACGCCCGGTATCACCGGCGGCACGGACCCCGCGGCGTACTCCGCCGTGACGGAAATGTCCGCCATGACGTGCATGTCCTGCCGGGTCGCGTCGGTTCTGCCATCGCTCCATTGCACAAAATGCCAGCCCGCGTCCGCCACGGCGGTCACCGACGCGCCGTTTGCGCCGTCGTCCACCGATTGCGTTGCCGCGCCGTCAATGGTTCCGTGTTCCCCTGCGGCATAGTTCAGCGTGTGAACAACCGCAAAGTATGCCGTCACCGTGATGTCACCCGCGACGTAATAGTCTGTGCGCGGATTCTGGGTAGAACCATCGCTCCATTGAACAAAACGGCAGCCCGGATCGGCCACGGCCTCAACGGGTGAGCCGTCGTTCGGGTACACCACCCTCTGCGGCGTGTCGCCGCTGATGGAGCCGTGTGCCCCGGCCCTGTATGTGAGTGTGTACGTGGCAATGCCGAAGTTCGCGGTCACCGTCTTGTTGCCGTCCATGACAATCAGGGCATTGGCGGACGCACTGGAAAAGTCCCCGCTCCAGCCTGCAAAGGACAGGCCGACAACGGGGACGGCGCGCAGCGGCACCGTCTCGCCGCGCACGAAGGAATGGAGCCCCTCGGACGGGATCGTGGTGCCGGACCCGGCCGGGAACACCTGCACCACGAGTGTGACGATGTCACCCGGCGCGACGGAACCCTCGTAGGCGCCCATGTCAACGCCCGCGCCCTGCGGACGCGCCAACCCGCGAATATCCGTGGCGGGCGCGCCAACCCTGGTGCCTGTATCAAGGCACGGAGAACCCTCTTGAAGCGCCAAACTGCCGATGCTCTCGTCCACAAACAGCGGAACCGCGTCAATATTGCCCTCTCCGTCGTATCCGCCCTGGATGTCACAATGGGAAGCGGCAAGGAACATGCCGTAGCCCCCCAGCAACGGCGCAGTGTTGCCCCAGACAATACAGTTAACCAGTTTTGCCTGCCCCGCCGAATACTGCGTGGCGAAGATTCCCTGTGTCCCCGTGTTTCCCGCAAAGGTGCAGTTGATGAACACCGGCGCAACGGAGCCATTGTACTCGGTACTGTCAAGCTGAACCGTGGCATGCGTCTGCTGTGAGAACAGACTGTTCTCCACAAGCGTCGCGCAGTGGCCGCCGCCAAATGCCAATTCGCTCAGCGCAGTCCCGTTTGACGCAAATGCGCACCGGGAAATGTGCGTGCTTCTCACGCCGCCCAGGGAAAGGTCCCAGATTCCGGCCGAATTGCCGGTGAAGGAGCAGTTGTCAATCCGTGTGTAGACCCGGGCACTGGCCGCGAAGCCGTTTAGTGCGCCGTTTACAATGGCGGCACCGTCACCGGTGTTTCCGGTGAAAGCGCATCCCGTAATCAACGGCGTTGACGTGATTTCGTTTTCGGTCAGATTTGCCATGGCCATGGTGGTGGTGTTGCCAATCACCGTGCAGTTGGCAATCGTTGGGGAAACGCCGGAGTTGTCCACGGCAACCATGTGGAGGAAGTCGGCGGTGCCGCCCAAGGCCGGCAGGATGCCGGACCATTGACTGCCCGTCCCGAGTCGCAGCGGACCGTTGCCGCCGGTGATGGTGAAGCCGTCCAGACAGGCATTGTCGGCACCCCACACGCACGCGCTTTCGTTCCGGCCGTCAATCGTGGTGGGATGCGCCTGGATGTCGCGCTGGTCCCGCCGCTCTTCCACACCGGCAAAACCGCCGTACAAATCGCACCGGGACGCCATGGCCGCGACCACGGACCCCGGCGGGGCCGCGTAGACGCCCCCGGCAACCCACACCTCTCCTGTCATACCCGTCGCGGAAACGGCGTTGATGCCAGCCTGGATGGAGGAGAAGGCCGTGGCCCATGTGAGCCCGTCCTCAACGCCGGAGGTGTTTGCCGCATCGACACGAACCACCGTTACTCCCGCCGCCCGGCAGGTGTTCGCGGTCACGGTCTTGTCGCCATCCATCCGTATGCCGGCACTGGGGGAGGTGCTGGAAATGTCGCCGGTCCATCCGGCAAAGGAAGTGTAGACGCTGGATGCGGCGGCAAAGAGCGCCACCGTCTCGCCGCGGACAAAGGAATGCAGTCCTTCCGACGGGACCGTGGTGGCGGACCCGGCCGGAGAAACCTGCACCGCCAGGGTGACAACATCACCAAGGTCCGTGGTCCCCTCGTAAGCGCCCATGTCAACGCCCGCACCCTGTGGGCGCGCCTTCCCCAGGATGTCCGTGGCGGGAGCGCCCAACGAAGTGCCTGTGTCGACGCACGGAGAACCCGCCTGAAGCCGCAGGATGCCGTCTTCGGCGAAGACGAACAGCGGGTCCGCGTCAATATTGCCCGCGCCGGAATATCCGCCCTGAATGTCGCTGGCGAGAGCCGTCAAGGTCATGCCTCCGTAACCACCGACGAAGGGCACGGTGTTTCCCCAGACAATGCAATTGATCAGTTTGGCCTGCGTCGCCGCATTTTGCGTGTAGAAGACTCCCCGTGTCCCTGTGTTCCCCGCAAAGGTGCAGTTGGTGAACACTGGCGAAACGAAACTGTAGTAATCATACGCGCTTAACTGAATCGCGGCATGCGTCTGCTGTGAGAACAGACTGTTCTCCACGCGCGTCGCGCAGCGGCCGCCGCCCAGGACCATTTCGCTCAGCGCCGTCCCGTTTGATATGAATGCGCACCGGGAAATGTGTGTGCTTCTCAGGCCACTCACGGCAAGGTCCGCGATTCCCGCCGAGTTGTTGGTGAAGGAGCAGTTGTCGATCCGGGTGTAAACCCGGGCACTGGCCGCGAAGCTGTTTATTGCGCCGTTCACAATGGCCGCACCATCACCGGTGTTTCCGGTGAAGGCGCATCCCGTAATCAACGGCGTTGACGAGATTTCGTTCTCGGTCAGGTTTGCCACGGCCATGGACGTGTTGTTGCCAATGATCGTGCAGTTGGCAATCGTTGGGGAAACGCCTGAGTTGTCCACGGCGACCATGTGGAAGTAGTCGCCGCTGACGCCCAAGGCCGGCAGGAGGCCGGACCATTGACTGCCCGCCCCCAGTCGCAGCGGACCGTTGCCGCCGGTGATAATGAAGCCGTCCAGGCAGGCATTGTCCGCCCCCCACACGCACGCGCTTTGATTCCCTCCGTCAATTGTGGTGGGGTGCGCCTGGATGTCGCGCTCTTCGCGCCGCTCTTCCACGCCGGCAAAACCGCCATACAAATCGCACCCGCGTGACATGGTGACAACCACGGGACTGTACAGTAAATTTGCCCTGTAGACGCCTTCTGCAACCCAGACCTCGCCCAACCGGCCCGTCGCGGCAACGGCGTCAATGCCTGCCTGGATGGTGGTGAAAGCCG
>CAIXUF010000844.1 GCA_903922535.1 Candidatus Hydrogenedentota bacterium | reverse complement strand
GGACCCCGCCCGAAGCTGCAGGCTGTCACCGTTGGCGCTCACAAACAGCGGGTCCGCACTGACGTTCCCGGTTCCCGCATAGCCGCCCTGGATGCAGGAATAGGTCACCAACGGTATGGAACTTGAATCCTCGTTGTGTATTTCCGTTCCGGAGGGTGCAGAGTCAGCCCAAAGGATACAGTTCGTCACCATCGGCGAAGAGTACCAGTTCCACATCCCGCCGCCGTCCATGCTGGCCGAATTGCCCGTGAACGCACAGTTTGTCAGCGCCGGCAAAGAAGTGTTGTTGTACATGCCGCCGCCGAGGTAGCCCGAGTTGCCCGTGAACGCGCAGTTCGTCAACACCGGTGAAGACAGGCCATTGTACATGCCGCCGCCGCAACCGGCCTCGTGGCCGCCATAACCGTCCCAGCCAAGGGACGAGTTGTCTGTGAACACGCAGTTCGTCACCGCCGGCGAAGAAGAGTCGTTGTACATCCCGCCGCCGGCTTCCAGGGCGGAATTGTGTGTGAACACGCAGTTCGTCACCGTCGGTGAAGAATAGGAGTTGTACATCCCGCCGCCGTCCAAACTGGCGGCCGAGTTGCCTGCGAACGTGCAGTTCGTCACCGTCGGCGAAGAAGAGTCGTTGTACATCCCGCCACCACCAGCGTAAATAGTGAATCCCCGGGTGACGGTAAAGCCGTCCAGCGCCGCCGCATCGGAACCAATCACACACCGGCGCATCTCCTGGCCGTCAATGATGGTGACATTCGCCGACCAGTCGCGCTGGTCGCGGGCTGTCTCCACGCCGGCGAACCCGCCATAGAGACGCACACCGGACCGCATTGTCAGCACCGGATCGCTTGCGGCGGTGTAGGTGCCCGCGGCAACCCACACCTCGCCGCCGCCGCCGGCGGCCGTGTCCACGGCGGACTGGATGTCACGGAACGCCGTGGCCCAGGAAGCACCGTCCCACGGGCCTGCGGCATTGCGCCCATCAACACGGTATGCCACCGTTCCTCCGGCAAACTCCGCGGTGACGGAAATGTCCGCCATGACATTGGTGTCCCGGCGAACCGCTCCGGTTGCGCCGTCGCTCCACTGAACGAAACGCCAGCCGGGATCGGCAACGGCCTCCACGGGCGTGCCACTGCCACCGTACTCCACCGTCTGCGGTGTGTCACCGTTGATAGTCCCGTGTTCACCCGCAGTATAGGTCAGTGTGTGCGTTATGACCGAGAAGTTCGCCGTCACCGACTTGTCACCGTCCATGACGACACTGGCGCGCGGGGACACACTGGAAATGTCGCCGCTCCATCCGGCAAACGACCAGCCGGTGGATGCCGCGGCAAACAACGGCACGGCGTCTCCGCGGACGCAGGAATGCAGCCCTTCAGGCGGCGTCGTGGTGCCGGACCCGGTCGGGGAAACCTGCACCGTGAGCGTTACGATGTCTTCCTGCGCGACAGCCCCTTCGTAGGCGCCCATGTCAATTCCCGCGCCTTGGGGACGGGTCACGCCCCGAATATCCGTGGCGGGCGCGCCCGCCGCAGTGCCTGTGTCAATACACGGGGAACCCGCCTGAAGCTGCAGGCTGTCACCGTTGGCGCTCACAAACAGCGGGTCCGCACTGATGTTCCCGGTTCCCGCATAGCCGCCCTGGATGCAGGAATAGGTCACCAACGGCTCGGAATCTGAATCCCCGTTTTGTATTTCCGCGTCGGAGGGTGCGGAGTCAGCCCAAAGGATACAGTTCGTCAACGTCTCCGAATAACCTTCCCAGCTCGACACCGCACCGCCACTTTCGCCGGCTGAGTTGTCTGTGAACGTGCAGTTCGTCAACAGGAAAGACGAAGACATGCAGTTGAACATCCCGCCGCCCATATGGCCGGCCGAATTGCCGGTGAACGTGCAGTTCGTCAACTCGGGGTCAGAGTCCAGCCAACTGTACATCCCGCCGCCGTAAGAACCGGCCGAGTTGCCGGTGAACGTGCAGTTCGTCAACGACGACGAAGAACTGCTGTTAAACATCCCGCCACCCTCATGGGCCGCCGAGTTGCCGGTGAACGTACAATTCGTCAACGTGCTGAAAGTGTATCTGCCGTTGTACATCCCGCCGCCAGATTCGGCCGAGTTGTCTGCAAACGTGCAGTTCGCCACCGTCGGAGAAGAAAGCATGTTGTTGTACATCCCGCCGCCGGCTTCGGCGTTTCCGCGCGTGACGGTAAAGCCGTCCAACGCGACCGCATGGATGCCACTACCAGCAAACACGCACTGGCGGGCTCTTTGCCCGTCAATGACGGTTACATTGGCCGACCAGTCGCGCTGGTCGCGGGCTGTTTCCGTGCCCGCAAACCCGCCAAAGATGCTCACTCCGGGCCGCATCGTCACCACAGTACCGCCTGAAGGAACGTATGTGCCCGCGGCAACCCACACCTCGCCTCCGCCGCTGTTTACCGCCACTTCCACGGCGGACTGAATGTCCTGGAACGCCGTGGCCCAAGTCACACCGTCGT
>CAIXUF010000843.1 GCA_903922535.1 Candidatus Hydrogenedentota bacterium | reverse complement strand
TTCTGCAGGATCACCTTGCCTGCGCTGTCTTTGAAATAGGCGACGGTGTCACCCGGGTCGGAAGGGCAGATGCCGATGGCGACATCGGTCAGGTATTCCGGGTAGATGGAAGACACCTGCGGTCCGGCGGCGATGGCGTCTTTCGGGACGGCCCGCGGAATTCCGCTGGTGTCATAGAAGCTGCACACTTGCAGGCACGGGTACTTGCCGCCCGACTCGTTCCCGTACATCTTGAAGATCACGCCCCATTGTTTCAGATTGTTGGCGCAGCTTGATCGCCGCGCCGACTCGCGCGCCCGGGCCAGGGCGGGCAGCAGAATCGCCGCCAGAATCCCGATGATGGCGATGACCACCAGCAGTTCAATAAGCGTAAATCCAGTCCTCTTCATAGTAACTGCTCCTTCATAATGAGTGCTTTGTACCACCGTTTGGAACCAGCGCATGTCCTCCATCCCGGAGGCACACGATCCCAGTTCCTGTCCACGCGTTTTTTGTGTCACGACCTCCTTACTGCGCGTCGCGCTCTTCCTTGGAAAGACTCAGAATCGGAAACGCCGAAAGGGCCTTTCCAACGGATTGATAGACCTCATGATAGTTCCAATCCCGGTAGAAGGGACGCCAGCCGTAGCCATCCATGAGCATGTGCGCGCTGCGCAGGATGTCCTCGATGGGATTGGCGATATTCAACTCCTGGGCGGGGGAGGGGCGGCGCTGAAGTTGGGCCCAGCCGGTGATGAGGGCCGCCAGCGCCAGGCACAGCGAACCGGCGGTGAACTTTTCGGACAGCTCCAAATCACCGACCGCTACGGCGTCGTCCACAATGCCCATGAGTATGCGGAACATGAGGCGCTCGGCCTCCTGCACCCGCAGCAATTGTTCCGGCGGCACCTTTTCCAGAATGATCTCGGAATCGATCGCGGCCAGCGTGCGCAGATTGTCCGCGTAAAGGCGGGCGTACCGGTCAATACCCCCGCCGATGGCCACGATCCGCTCACGGGGCCGCCCGGGAACATGACTCGCAAACTCCATGACATCGGTTATCTGTCTGCGGCACCGGATGGCCAGTTCGAGAATGAGTTCTTCTTTGCAACTGAAACGTTGATAGAGCGTGCCGCGTGAAAAGCCGAGTTCCCGGGCAATGCCGTCTATGGTGACGGCCTGGTAGCCTTCCTCGACAAATATCTTTCGCGCAAGGCTCAGTACCCGTTCGTCGCGCTGATGCAATTCAAGTTGCTTGCCGCGCAATGCCGTCGATTCTTTCGCACTAGCCAGTAGCATTCCATGAACTCCTGTGCAAAAATTGACATCTGTTCATAAAACGGACATCACTTTAGCACGGTTGGTGTCGGTTGTCAAGTGCCGCAAAACGCTGATTGAGAGAAGACAGGGAGAGGGCTAATCCAATCCAGAGAGCGGGAGTGAGGACGTCTTGTGCCGGTCCGGCAGACACCCGGCCGGAAACCAACAAAAGAAAACCGGTTGACTGACATGAAAACGTAATCGCCGCGAATACATGTAAGCAGTAGGTCACATGGGTGACCGGACCAACGAAAAGTGAACCCAAGAGAACTTGACAAAGGAGAAGACCATGAAGACGTTTTTGACACTGGCGACGATTGCAGCGGTAGCGCTGGCATTTACGGGTATCGCATTTGCGGCTGACGTGCCGGCCACGGCGCCCGGGAAGGTTGCGGCAAAGGACAAGGTTGCGGCACCCGCCGCGGCGAAGACCGTTCCGGCCAAACCTGCCGCCCCGGCCAAGAATGCGGCTCCGGCTGCCCCTGCCACGCCGGCTGCCCCGGCGACCCCTGCCACGCCGGCGACTCCTGCCGCGCCGGCGACCCCTGCCGCGCCGGCAACGAAATAACAACGCGCGACAGATGTCCGGATGATTCTGCCGGCATCCCGCAGGGAAACATTCCCACGGGATGCCGGTTCCGGCGTCTTCGAGGAAGGCCGTCTGAATAGTTCACCTAATGAATCGTTTGTATTGATGGAGATGGAGTCCCGAGGAGTGAGACAACCGGCGCTGTCTTGAGTGCCGGGGGACATACACGCAGTAATGGATGAGACACTCAAACAAATTGAACTGTACCGGAACCAGTTCTACCGGTTTGTCCACAGAAACGTGTGGAATCCGGCGATGGCCGAGGATGTTTTCGCCTCGGCCGTGCTGGCCGCCTACGAGAACCGGGATAAATTCGTGCCGGGCACGAATTTCCGCGCCTGGATGTTCAAGATTCTCGTGAACAAGTGCTTTGTGGCAAACCGGGAAGCCAAGCGCGCGTTTGAGGTGCTTGATGATGACTATCCGGCACAGACCCCGGCCGGGACAAGCATCCCATACAGTGAGATGCTCCGCAATCCGGACGCGTTTCTCGAACAGTGCGGCGACGAGGTGTACCAGGCCTTCCGGGCTTTGTCCACAGCGCAGCGCTCATGCATACTGCTGAAAGATGTGGAACAGTTCTCCTATCAGGAGATTGCGGAAATACTCGACATTCCGGCTGCCACCGTGATGACGCACCTTTCGAGAGGGCGCACGACGCTTCGGCAGCGGCTGCTGGATTATGCGCGGAGAAGCGGCATCGTGCGGACGTTTCCCCGGCTGATTGCCCGTTTTCAAACCCGGGAACTGAGGGAGAGGGAAAGCGGGGTAACAACATGAAACCACGGAATGAACAGCTTTGGAGCCGGCTGGACGGCGAGATGCCGCCCGACGAGGCAGGGAACCTTGACCGTTCTCTCACCTCTGAGGACTGCGGCCGGATGGGCGCCGAACTGGAGCTGGAACGGAAACTGGGCGAAATCCTGGCGCGTCCGGCACCGGGCGCCGACGAGGCGTGGCGTGCAGCGCTGGCCAAGGTGGCGGAACACGAACAGGCCCGGCGCGCGCCTGCACGCCGTCGGCATTTGACCTGGGCGGCCATTCCGGTGGCCTTGGCGGCGATGGCGCTGGTGATGCTGTCCGTCGGATATGTCCGCACCGCGGCGCGGCAACCCTGGTACCTGTCCGTGGGCGCGCACGACGCGGCC
>CAIXUF010000842.1 GCA_903922535.1 Candidatus Hydrogenedentota bacterium | reverse complement strand
GTGGTCGTCGCGCTGGGCACGGCATTGGGCGCAAACGTTTTCGCGCGCACCACCGCTGGCCTTGACGGCATCGTCCAGCGAGGAGCCAATGCCCACGCCCTCCGCAGTCTTGCCTGCGAAGCCGGGGCCAAAATGCATCTCAGCCACCATCCCACCCTTGACGGTGAAAGAGATGCCGCGCTTTTCGTTGTACAACAGGCAGCCCGCGTCTGCGCGCTCAGGTTCACCGAACTTTTCGCGCACGGCCTTTTCGGTGTCGCCCACACCGATCTCCTTCAGGCCTCGGCCGGGGAGGATGGTGTTGCCTTCGGCGGCCGGACTCTCCTCCTTGGCCGCCACCGGTTCCTTGCTTGGAACTGCAGCAAGAACCTTGCAGTCTGTGAGCCGTCCCGGCTCCAGCGAGATGTTGGTGCATTGGATCTCCTGCCAGGGGCAGGTTTGCAGTTGAAACTCCTTCACGTCCTCCACTTTGAGATTGGCGAACTTGTATGTGTTCTGATACACCTTTCCGATGCCCATGGCCTCGGTTGTGGACGTGTGGGGGTGCCCCGGCTTGTCCACCGCAACCAGGCACACGGCAGTTTCCGCAATGCTGCCGTCCAGGGTGAGCGTGATGCAGGTTGCGCCATCCTTTTCGTAGGGCTCGCCAAAGGCCACGGAATAGCCCTCGCGCGCGCAGGCCGCCTCGCCGTCCGGTTCGTGCGTCAACAGCGGATGCCAGGCACCCGAGGCAACGAGCAACTTCGCAGTCGCCACGGTCGCATTGGCATCCAGGAACACCGTGGCCACGCTGAAGTCCGGGCCAATGGAGTTGTCCGTTGCCCTCGCGCCGCTGAATCCCCAGCCGGTGCTTGCGTCAAACTGCCATCGAACAGGCTCGTTGTTTTCAAGTCCCGCGACGCGAAAGGCGAGTTCATAGGGCTTTCCCCGCGCGGCCACGTTCTCCTCCACCCGGCCTGGGTCGTACGGCGCTTCGGCAAGCGGCGTGCCGTCGGGCCGCCAGAAGGGCGAATTGCCCGGCTTGTGCTCCCGAACCGAGACGAGTTCCACGCTGCGGCCGCCGTCGCCCCACAGCGCAGCCGCGAAGCTCGAAACGACAGGGGATGCAGCCACCGGCGCGGCGCCTTCGGGTGTGGATGGTGCCTGCGGTGCGGCCGCCTCCTTGGCCGTTTCAGGAGCTTCGCGATCGGGAATCAATTGCGTAACCGCCACACCCTCCACGGCATCCATCTTCTCCAGTCTTGCACTGAACCGTTCTGCGCGCCCGAGGGCCTTCGGATCGCCGTCAATGGGAACCAGCAGCGCTGACGGCTCGTGAAACGGGCTGCCCATAAGGCTGTTGACGGGTCCGCCGTTGTTCTCCATGGCCTTGTTTCCTTTGCCCACCTCCCCGCCCTCCGCATCGAAGAGGACAACGGAGAGCCGCCAGATGCTCTTCGGAGAAGGGAGATAAGTGAGATGAAACGTCGCGGCAAACGCACCGCCCTCACGCAGCACGCTCACACCGCCCACCGAGATGACGTCCACGCAGTCCGGCGCGTCAAGCGCCAAAGCGACGGGTGAATCCACGCCGAAACGGAATGAGCCGCCGGTTTCCGCCCACAGGGATTCAACGCTGATCCGGAAGCGGCTCACTGCGTCTCTTTGAATCCCCGGGAAGATGAAGCCCAGATCCCCGTCTTCCTTGCGCGGCTCCGTCTCGATGATGGTTGAATTCTCAAGCGTTGCGTCCCGGCTTGAGACGGACTTGCCGTCATGGTCCAGCAACTCGAAACGCGCAAGCCATTTCATGCGCGGCGCCAGCCTGTATTTGATGTGCACGACGGCCCGCAGGCCGTTTTGTTCCTGGATGAAATGCAGCCGGGGGGAATCCGTCGGCGAATCGCCGCTCCAGACAGCCAGCGGAAGCAGCAGATCATGGTCCAGCACGACCGGCCCCTCGCTCACGCCGGCATGGACCCGCGCCACGCCCTGTTCAGATGCGGGGGAATCCACAGACGGAGCCTGCGCCCCTTCGGATGACGGCGGAGTATCGTGCGGCTTTGCCATGCCGCCGGGCGTTGCATGCACGCTGTCCTCGCCCGGTTCTTTTGCCAGGAGCATCTCAAATGCATTCAGGTTTTCCGGCAGGTTGCGCAAAGTCAGATGACGCGTGGCCTTGTCGTAGGTCACCGTGGAGACCTGCTCGCCGGTGGCCGGGTCAAAGACCGGCAGGAGCGACGTGGTCAGCATCCGGTTGAGAACGTCCTCATCGAGTCCCTCATAGTGGCGCTCCTCCAGTGATTCGCGCAGGTCCCGCACCTCGCCGGGTTCAGCAACTGCGGGAGTCACGGTGGGATCGGACAGCACCACAAGTGGCACGGGATACTCGGGTGTCCACATACGGGCGGCCAGATCCGTGGCTTCCTCCATCTTATAGTTTCCCGTAATCTGGCCTGCACCGGTGATTCGGCTGCGAACGACGGGGGCGGACTGCACCTCCCAATTGACCAGTAGCGCCAGTGGCTTGCCCAGCAGCGTTTGCGTCAGTTCGCCAAAGCGCTTCGCGTCCGCGTCAGACATCAAGAAGTTGATCCTTGCCTTGCCCGGATTGTTCTCATCGGGCGTCGCCGATGCAAACCTGAGTTTCACCTCGTCCATCCCTGCGTTTCTGTCGAGCATGTAGAGTTCGTCGGGAGTGGTCTTGGAACCTGGGAAGAAGATCATGCCCCTGGGCAGGGGGCTTGGTTGCGCAGTGCTGAGTTCTCTCAGAACGTCCTCGGCTTCGGCATGCCGGCCCGCCGCCACGGACAGGTAATCGTTGTGCGACCTGGCCTCCAGCAGGGAAAGGAGGCGGCCATGGAAACGCGGATCCTCTTCCACTTCCTTCAGTGCCTGAATCGTTTCGTCGCGCGATGCGGCCGGGAAGAGGCGCAGCACGCCCGGCTGCACCGCCAGCGCTTTCACCCGCGCGGCATCCACGGCGGGGGGAATCTGCACGGCGACATGGCCGTTGGGTCGCTTTTCAATCTTCACGTCACGCAGGCCGGCCCGATCTAAACGCTCACGGAGAATCTCGATCGTCTGGTCCTGCAGCTTGCCGAACACGGCCATGTCGCCGGTGATCCCCTGCGCCCGCCATTCCGCCTTGACTGTGTCGTTGAGACAGCCGACCAGGGGGGCGACAACCAGTGAATTGGAGGGGGATGGACTCTTCGCCGCCTCCGGCACTCCGGCGCGTTCCGCGGCGATGGTTACTGCCGCCGCGGACAGGGTCAGCAGCAGGGCAATCGACAGCCAACCGAGCGGCCGGTGAATGCGGTAGTCCTTGCTCATCATGCGGATTATTCTGCGCGCCAACGGTTTGCGGCGCTCCATCATGCCCACGCCGGCGGCCTGGAGGAACGGCGCGTCACAGGCGGTCTCCTCAAGCACGCGGACAAAGCTCTGGCTGTACCGCTTGCACCGTCCCCCGGTGTGCAGCACGGCGAGGTCGTCGCACACCAGTTCGCGCTCCTGCCGGATGCGGGCATTGGCAAGCCAGACCAGGGGATGGAAGAAATACACCGCCTGCACGATCATCTGGACCAGGTTGATCAGCAGGTCCCAGCGCTTGACGTGGGCCAGTTCGTGGAGCAGCACCGGCTCAAGCTCCTCAATGCCCCAGTTCTCCGCCACACTCGCCGGCAGCAGGATGGTGGGCCGCACTATCCCGACCAACGCCGGCCCCTGCAGGGGGTGTTCCGCGGGAAACACACGCACGCGCACGGCGCGTCCAATTGCGCACCTTGACCGAAGCGAATCAACCAGCAGCAGCAGCTCCGGCCGTGCCACTTCGCTCCAGCCCCGCAGCAGCCGCCGCACATGCAAATGCTTCGCCAGCACCAGGAGCAGGATGCTCAACGAGACGACCGCCCAGCCCAGGGTGAGCCTCACACCAAGCGGAAGGGCCGGGGACGCCGCGGGAGGCGGGGGCGTTTTCGGCGCGGCTGCCGGAACATGGGGGAACGCCGCGGCCGGCATGGAATCTCCCGTTTGGGAGGACGGCGTCACCGGCTGGATGGCTGCCCGTTGCACCGCAAGATAGACCGCCGGCGCGGAGGTTTCCACGGCATGCCGGACATCGCCGCTAAGCCCCGCGGGCAGCGCCAGGTTTATGGGGAAGCACAGCCGGACCAGCACAATGCACCACAGCCAGTAGCGGAAGTTGGGCGAGGCGCGCCGGAACAGCAATGAAGCCAGCCAGACCAGCCCCACCAGAATCCCGATCTGCCAGCTCAGCGCCCACAGCGTCCGGGACCACCATTCTGCAACTCCCCATAGCGTGTTCATTTGTCCACATCCTCCTCATGCTGTTCAATGAGTTTCTTCAGAGAGTCAATGTCGTCGGCGCTCAGCTTTCCGCCTTTCGCCAAGTGGGCGAAGATCGGCGCGAGCGCCCCGTCGAGCACCGTTCCCGCAAAGCTGTCCAGAGCCCGGCCCATCACGCGGGTCTGGGAAACGGCGGGATCAAACAGACAGATGGGTCCAATCTTGCTCACCTTCACATAGCCCTTCTGGACAAGGCGGTCGAGCATGGTCTTGACCGTCTGGTAGCGCCACGCCTTCTGCTTCAGCATCTCCTCATAGACGTCGCGCGCGGTGCACTGCCCCTTCTTCCAGCAGCATTTCATGATGCTCCATTCGGCCCTGGTAAGTTCGGGTAATCTGTTCATAATCGCCTCCGCAATGTTCTCTGTCTGTGGTGATAGTACCACAGATGTGGTGTCATGTCAAGACCCTTTTTCGGGCCGTAACGCCGCGCCGACTCTCCCCCGTCACCGCCGCAGCGGCATCCGGCAGCGCAGGCAAGCACACAGGGATCGGTTTGCGCAGCCCCCCAGCCCGCGACCGAGCCCTGTGAGGCGGACTTCTTGCGCCCTCATGGACAGGACAATTGCCGCGCTGCCCGACAAACGGTGTCAGCCGCTCATGGCGCGGCACGTTGAGAACCGGATGCCTGAGGCCATCGCCGGATCCAAAGGCGTGTCGCCAGACCGTCTCTTTGGGTCTTTGCACACCTACGAGGACGGGACTGCGGGAACCGCAGGCGGAAACAGGACAAGACTCACTCCATTGTAAGCCGCGCGTTTAGAGGTCACCTGAGTCATGTGACCCTACGGGGCTTGCGGTCGCGGCACCACGCCGCTGGCCGCCCCCAATTCGCCCGGTTCCGGCACCCGTATCGCCGCATAGAGTTCCACCGGAAACAGAGACACCGCCTCGATCCCTTCCGGCACCTTTTCGCGGAACTGCAGATATGCAGTGACTCTTCCTTTCACCGTATACCCAATCCTGCCGTCATAACCTCTCTCCAGGCCGGTGCCAAACACCATCAACCCCATCATCGCGCAGTCTTCAAAATCCACATGGAGGAACTCGCCCTTGACGCGGCTGTTGATGATGCCTGTCCCGGGCCCGTGGGGCGGCGAGAAGTTGAGCGAGAGCAGGCGGCACTTCTTAAGCGCGACCCGCGTGTACCCGGCATAGCCGATGTTGCCGGTCTGCAGCGCATTGTCCGGACTGACCAGCGTGCAATTCTCGAACGTGACATCCGGCGCCTCCGGCATGCCCACATTATGCGCCCGCACATAGGCCGCCCCGTCATCACTCCACCAGTTCATGTTGCAGAAATACGAATCCCGGAACACAATCGGCTCGTCCGTCCGCCGCACAAACGCAGCCGCCATTGCCCCCGCAAACCGGCCTATTCCGACACAGTCCTCCACCACAACGGTGAACTCCCTGCCTTGTTCGCAGGTCAAGTCGAAAAGAAGGCCGCCTTCCGACCCCGTCACATAGGCGTGCCGCCAAATCCACCGATCCCACCCGATGGCCGAGAACTTCCGGTCCGAGCGGATCGCGCCCCACCAGTCGATACTCTTCAAGCCCGGCTCGGGCTCGCCGCCCTCCGTCACCACAAACCCGGGAATGTCCTCGTCCCCTTTCGGATTAATCCGGACGTGCTTGTCCGGACAACTTGAATCAACGATCACCCAGCCTGTGGCCCCGGAGCCCAGTTTTCCGTCATAATCCCCCGTCAGCATATTGTAGGCGCCGCGCGCGCCTTTGAACGCCGGATACAGGTTGGCCTCCACATACCGGTCAGGCCGGATGACTATGCGATGGCCACCCTTTTCATCGGGCACCGCCAGCAGGGCCTGTTGGATTGTTGTAAAGGCCTTGCTCCATGAAGATCCATCCGAGTTGTCGCCGACTTTTGAAACATATATCGTCGCGCCCGTGCGGCTGCCCCCAATCGGGTTTGTCGTCTGAGCAAACGCTTCGGCCATCACCATGGCCGCCAGAATGCAGACGATCAACACACTCTTCCCACTCACGCGTGGCAACATGCAGAATTCTCCTCACGAACCGTGACTCTGAAGACTATTTTACGACGGCGGACAGCGTCTCCTTTTCACCCCCCCCGCACGGCACTTGCCCGCCGTCAAGCTCGGGACGTTGAAACAGGGGAATCCATTTTCCCGGCGGTGAAATGTCCACGATGGTGTTTCCCCGCCAGCGCTCGGTGTATTCGGTGCCCTGTATCGTCTCGTGCACCGTGCTCATGGCCAACGGATAGGTCAGCGCAAGGAGTTGGTTGTCGCTAACCGAGTCGAAAACCACGTACGGGCCTTCCCAGGCCACCGCAACGGGCTGCTTCCCCACATAGGCTTTGACCTGATCCTTCGGCGCCCATTCCGG
>CAIXUF010000841.1 GCA_903922535.1 Candidatus Hydrogenedentota bacterium | reverse complement strand
TGCACCCGGATGACCGTTTGGCATTCCTCGCGGCCATGAACACGGCCAACGATCCCCAAGGGGATGGAACGCTTAAGCTGGACTACCGTGTCATATGGCCAGACGGTTCCGTTAAATGGCTGAGCGTCCACGGCCTCACCTCGTTCGTCGGTGAAGGGAAGAACCGCCGCCCCTGGTGTGCGGCAGGCTCCGCCCATGACATCACCGATCGCAAGGAGGCCGAGGAGGCGCTGACCGACCACCAGAAGCAGCTTCGGACGCTGGCGTGGGAACTGATGCAAACGGAAGACCGCGAACGCCGTCGAATTGCCGCGTACCTGCACGACGAAGTGAGCCAGGCGCTGGCGGCCGTGCGGGTGAGGTTTGCCGCCTGGAAGGGCATGAAGCCGTCGCCCAAACGTCGAACGCTGCTTTCCGACATCGAACAGCTCATCGACAGCACCATCGAAGAGACGCGGACGCTTACCTTTGAACTCAGCCCGCCCACGCTGTACGTGCTGGGCCTGGGGCCGGCCTTGGAACGGCTGGGAGAGGACCTGTGCGGTAAAGAGGGCATCGTGTTCACGTTTCTCGATGACGGCCGCAGCGGCAGGATGGACGATGCCCTGACGAGCACCCTTTACCGCATTGCGCGCGAACTGCTGCTGAACGCCGTGAAGCACGCCCGCGCGAAGCGTGTGTCGGTGTCGGTGTCCGCCGACCAGGGAAACGTTCGCCTGGTGGTGGAGGACGACGGCATCGGCATGGCCCCATTCCGGCACGAGCAGACCCTGAGAGGTTTTGGCGAGACCTACGGACTCTTCAGCATCCGCGAGCGGGTGCTTCAACTGGGCGGCTCGCTGGAAATGGACTCCCGTTTGGGTGAAGGAACGCGCGTCACGGTGGTGTCCCCCTCCCGCGTTCGGTATGATGGCCCGCAGGAGACCCTTACATGAAGAAGACACGCGTTCTCCTGGTGGATGACCACAGGATTTTCCGGGAAGGCCTGCGCACACTGCTCGCCCTGGAAAAGGACCTTTGCGTGGTGGGCGAAGCCGGCGACGGGATCGAGGCGATCCGCCTGGCAGCGGCGCTGAAACCCGACGTGGTGGTAATGGACATTGAGATGCCGAACCTGAACGGCGTCGAGGCGGCGCGCGCAATCCTCAAGGCCACCCCGGAGCTGCGGGTGATAGGCCTGTCCGTCCATACGGATCGCCGTTTGGTGACGGGCATGCTGGCCGCGGGTGCCCGGGGATATTTGCCGAAAAACTGCGCGGGCGAGGAACTGGTCCGAGCCATTCGGAGCGTCGCGGGCGGTCAAATACACATCAGCAGCCAAGTGTCCGGTGTGGTCATCGAGGACTACATACTGCGATCGCAGGACGCGGCGCAGCCCTCGCTGCGCGCCCTCACGGACCGTGAACACGAGGTTGCCCGTTTGCTGGCGCTTGGGCAGAACAGCAAACAGATTGCGGCATCGCTTGGCGTGAAAGACAAGACGGTGGAGGCCCACCGCCAGCACATCATGGAGAAGCTGGGGTTCCGCTCATTGGCCGATCTCACGCGTTTCGCCATACGCGAGGGGCTCGTCTCCCCGGACGAGTGAGGCCCCGTCTCAAATGCAATCAGCCAAACGGGCTGTTTCCCCAACGCCTGGATCTGCGGGGACAGGCATTTTCCAATATGCCCTCAGCACAGACACGGGGAAGAGCGGCCGTTGTCTGTTGCCTGATGGGATGTCGGGAGGCGGAGCAACGCGGAGCCGGACGCCACCGCCCGCCGCCCACCGCGCGCGCGCGAAACAGGCAGCCACCTTGGGTAAGGCGGACGTCCTCGTTGTGCGGCCGGGGACATGGGTACCGCCTTTTTGTGCTTTACCCCAATGGGGTTACGGAGCAAAGCCCGGGGTTGGCCGAAGTCACGCGAAAGCGTGACGAAGGCCTACCTCGGGTAGCGTAACGCCCCCTCTTTTCTCTTTACCCTGTAAGGGTTTTGCCGCTACCCTGCAAGGTTCCGTCATCGGGACCCACGTCCCCGGGCGCGGCCAATTGGGACCCATGTCCCCGGGCGCGGCCAATTGGGACCCATGTCCCCGGGTGCGGCCAATTGGGCCCCATGTTCCTGGGCGCACCCAATTGGGTCCCATGTCGCCGGTTACGCACAACAACCCATGTGCCCGGTCGGGAAAACAGACATGCCCGGTCCCGAGGAACACTCCCGTCACGGCTCCAGGGCGTTCTCCCCAACGCGGTGTAAGGAATTTCCTTATATCCAGACGTTTTTTTTCCTGTTTTAATACTTCTATTTTGGGCGCATACTTATTCCGTGGTGAAATGAAAGACGGCAACGCGGTAGGCGCGCAGTCAGGATGCCCATGCATCGGGGGGCACCGGTCTGGCACAGGCCGCGCGCGAGAACGCCGGAATCACCCCAAAGGTTCGGGAAACAATGATTAAACTTCTGTTGGTTGAAAATGATGGTCCTGCGGGCACCGCGATACGCGAGGCCATCAGGTCGATCAACGATTTCGACCTGGCTTGGGATGCGCGCGACGTCCTGGAATTGGCGCGTCTTGTCCGGCAGGCATGTCCTGACGTAATCTTATTGTCGCACCGCCTGATTCAATTGCAGCTTGTGGCCACGATACGCGCCATCGCGGATCAATTGCCGACCGCGAAGATCCTTCTTCTCTCGACACACAACGACAGCCGTTTCGCGCTGCGGGCGATAGAGGCCGGGGCGTCCGGTTATCTCATCCAGGACCGCATCGTTGA
>CAIXUF010000840.1 GCA_903922535.1 Candidatus Hydrogenedentota bacterium | reverse complement strand
TCTTCATGGCCCAGGATGTGGCAGTGCCAGACATATTCCCAGCCGAAGTCGGTCCAGACGTTGGCCGTGGCCGGGACAAACTGGTTGCCGGTGAGCGGGTCAAGGTTGGAGAAGCCCACCAGGGAGTTGGTCGGCACCGCCGGGTTGAGCAGTCGCTCGCTCTTGGGCACCGACCAGCCCAGGCTGGTGAGGTCCGGCTTCACCGCCCGCATGGCCACGATAATGTCTTCGAGCGGATTCATCCGGACGGTGTCTTTCCAGCCCCGTTCGTTCGCATCGGGCGGGGTGATCTGGCCGTCCCAACCCACGCGGTTGATCACTTGGACGTCGAAGAGATGGAAGTGGATACCGTGGGTATCCACGCCGTTGTGGGTGATCTTCCAGATCTGGGTTTCCCCATCGTTGAAGATCTCGGTGGCCGGATCTACGAAGTTCAAGGGCACGGTCGTCTGGATCGCCCACGTGGTAAAAGGCAATTCGGTGCCCAGGATGGAATTCATGCGGCCCACATCATCAAACAGTTCCTGGATCGTCTTGGGCTGCATTTGCATCGTGACGCGGTGCGTCGTGCCGTAGGGCACGAAACTCAAGGACGTGTCCTGGATGCGCGAATACAGGTTGGTGGTAGCGCCACCGAGATAGCCGACGGTATTATACGCCGCCTCGGGCACGACGGGCGCGGGTTGCTCCGTTTTGAAGAGCGCTGGCAAGGTGGTGTTCAACGCGGTCAACAGGGCGGGGTCGTAGTAATCGGGAACGGTGGTTCCCGCGGTGCCCGACACTCTAAACGCCATGATGGTGCGGGTGCTCGGCCCCATGCCGGCATGAGTCGAAGGCGCACCGCCGGCCCCCGTGTAATCCGGGCTGCCCGTGTAGAGGTCGTTGCGCCCGTCCGCCGCCGGCACGGGTGCGGGCGAGTCATTGTAGAGAATCACGGTCTGGCCCGCGAACTGCGAGAAATCCACGACCACGTCCGCCCGCTCTGCCGGGGCCAGGAAGAGGGTCTTCTGTTTGACGCTTAGCACGACAATGTTCTTCTTGTTCTGCTCGAAGCCGATCGGGGTGTTCGGCAGCGCTACCGGCATTGGTAGCAGGCCGCCCTCGGTGCCAATCTGGACGAAGGCCGGGCCGCGGTTGGCGGGATCGGGGATGCCGCCCACCCTGCCGTCCAGGATGTCCGGGGTGTAGGGTATCGTCCGAGCACGCCACGGTGCCGGGAAGTTGATGCCAGCCGTCGGGCTAGCAGGAACCATGCCGACTTCGGTCGCGCGGGTATAGACCTGCGCGTCGGCCGTCGCTTGGGTGCCTGCCGCGGGAGGATCAATGGTGACCGTCGGAGGCGTGGCGTAGCCGCTCCCGACGATGTCAACCGAAACGTCGGTAACTACCCCGAGATCGCTCACCGTGGCCGTTGCCGTAGCGCCCCGACCGCCGCCGCCCGCGATGGTGACAGACGGTGGAGAGAGCGGATCATACCCGGTGCCGCCGGCGGTGATATTGATGTTCGTGACGATGCCCGGAGTCGCTTTGTACAATTGCAGGTTGATCATGCGGTCATTGCAGGCATTCAGAATACGGAGCCGATACTTGGTGGGATCCACATTCTGGTAGGGATAGGGCTGGCCGTTCACCATCATGGTGTCCATGAATGCTTCAGGGACGTGAGAGACTGTGGGCGGAACCACGCCCGGCGCCACCGGCCAAAGCGGCCAGAACCAGGGACCCCAATCCCACCGGCCGAGAGGATTTGATCCACTCTGGTCGGGGTTGTCGGGCCATTGGTTCGGAATATAGACGTGGGGATACCAGAGGTTGCCCTCCGTTGGGGCAACGCCGGTAATCCCATCCTTGACATCTGACGTCCAATTGGGGTCTTGGGCCGCCACTGCGGTGGTGCCGGGCACGAAGGTCTTGTCCTGGATAACCAAGGGGATGAGGTGGGGCAGATCGGAGGCTGTGATCAAACCGGTGGCCGGATCGGTCACGATTGTGCCGGGAACGGTTGGGTTCTGGGCCGCCAGCGCAAGTTCTTCGACCGGGTCCATCACCAGATAGCCCGCCGCCTGGCCTGAATAGACCGTGGCCCCGGTCATGCCCCAGGCATGGTCGTGGTAGAACATCAGCCGACCGCTCATTTGGTTGGGCCAATAGAACGTGATGATGCCATCCTGCGAAGCCCCCATGTCCGGCACGTCGGCGGCACTTGCGCCTTTCTTGTAAGTGGTCACTTCGCCCGCCGGGACCGTCCATTGGTGGGGCGTGCCATCGCTGACCCACGGCGGCAGGCCGCCGTGAAGATGGATGGTGGCCCGGTTCTGGGTGTTTTTATCGTAGGTCGGCAAGCCATTCGCATCCGTTCCGGTTTGTTTCCAGCCATCGCCCGCCCCCATGATGGAG
>CAIXUF010000839.1 GCA_903922535.1 Candidatus Hydrogenedentota bacterium | reverse complement strand
GGGTGTAGGCGCGGCCCGGCACCATGCCTTCCGGCCCGTTCTTGGGCAGGTCGAACAGCCCCAGAATCAGCTCGGGACCCAGCCCGTCAATGGCGTCATGGTTGCCCATGCCGGGCATGTAGGGTTTGGAGGAAATGAAACCGCTCCAGCCGTCCAGCAGCGCGTCCCAGTCGTTGGCGTACTGTCCCGTGCCCACATTGTCCCCCGACACGGTGAGAAAGGCCGCATCGGGCCAGTGCTTTGACGCCGTTGCCAGCAGGGGAGCTGTCTCGGGACGGTTGTGCGTGTCGCTCATCCACAGGAAGGTGAAGGGCTTTGGCCCGGCCGGGGCGGTGGTAAATGTGGCCGGCGCGCTGCGCTGTCCGTCTTTGTCCGTACCGACGGTGTATTCGTACACACAGCCGGGCGTCAGACCGGTCAGTTCCGCGGTGAAATGGTTTACCCTGGGATCGTTGGCAATCATCCGGTCCTCAATGACACAGCGCCGGGCGGACGCGACTGTCCAATCTTTGCCGCCCTGTTTCCGCCAGCGAACCGTACCGCTTTCCACGGACATGTCCGTGCGCCACTGGACCACCTGGGAGGTCTTTGGGTCATCGGCCCAAGTGAGTGCGACCTGGTCCGGCGCGGGCGTGGCGGGATGCGCCGTAAGCCTGAACGCGTCGTCAATCAGGTGCGCCTCGCGCGCGCGGCCGCGGATGGTGGGCAGCAGGACCTGCCCCCCCAGTTCCTTCGGCACCTGCGTCAGCAGCAGGTCGGGCCAGTCCAGATACATGAACCCGCCAACCCGTAGTTCAAACACCTGCTGGTCTGTCGGGAAGAAGTTCGAGAGGGCGACCTTGTCCCCCGCGTTGGCCGGGCCGACGGTCACGACATAATTGGGCCGCTGTTTTTCAAATCCGTTGATGCCAAGCCCGACGCGTCCCGCCGGAAGAGTCTTTTGCCACACCTCGTAGACATACTTGGCGTTGCGCACCTCAAGCGCCGTCTTTGTGAAACCCTGCTCCTCGATCCAGAACGGCACGACCTTCTGGCCCCGCTCGCGTAGAACCGACACGACCACCGGCGCGTTAGCGTCGAAGCACCAGTACTTTGTGGCAAGTGTGGCGCGTTCTTCGGGGGTGATGAACGCCATCACCTGCGCGTCGTCAAGCGCGCGCAATTCGTTCAAACTTTTCTGCGCATACAGCCGCGCGACAATGCCGTCCATCACCTCCTGCACGGGACCGGCCGGGAATTGGGATGCCTTGACCACCGGGACCGGCTGCGCACCGGCCGTGGACACGACGGCAAACACGAGGACTTGCGCGAGAACAAGGACGACCGGCAGGAAAAGACGGGGCTTCTTCATGGCTTTCTCCTGGTGTGATGACTCACACGCGTCATAACGCATATTCCTCTGTGCACCTCAGTGTCCTTGTGGTTCAGCTTTCCGGTTTGAAGTGCTCATCCAGAAACTTCTTCAACGCCGGACCGTAGATATCCTTCGACTCGAACTTCCCGCCGCCATGGCTTCCATGAATCTCGACAAACTGCTTCGGTGTCTTCACCGCCTCGAACAGCCGTCGGCCATGTTCAAAGGGAACTACCATGTCGTCCCTGCTGTGCACAACAAGCACGGGAGACTGGATATGGGGCACTTTGTCGATGTTTCGGTATTGGGTCCGTGTCATCGCCTTGACGGGCAGCCACCACATGGTGTCGGCCGCAGCGTCGGGCACGGAGACAAAGGTGCTCTCCAATATAACGGCGCCGGGTTTCACGTTGGCCGCCAAGTCGGCCGTCACGCCGCCGCCCATCGAGCAGCCCGCCAAAACGATGCGGTCCTCAGAAATCTTGAGCGTTTCGGTCATGTATTTCCACATCGCCCGAATGTCCGCGTAACACCGGTGTTCCGACGGGCTGCCGGTGCTTTGCCCATAGCCGCCGTAATCATAAAGCAGCACAGAAAAGCCATTGTCCCGGAAATACCGGGCGTCGTCCAGATAATGGGAAACGTTCTTGCCGCTGCCATGGGAAAAGAGCACCGCCCCCCTCGCGTTCTCAAGGGGAATCCACCATCCATGGGTCCTGCCGCCGGACACGTCCGCCCACACCTCCTCAAAGGGCCAGTGCTGGCTCTCCGGTGTCTGGGTAACTTCCGCCGTCCGTCCATGGAAAAGAATCTTCTCCTGAAAAGCCCACACGGTGGCAAAGAAGACCAGATACAGCCCAGCCGCCACCAGCAGGCACACCGGAACGGCTTTTTGGAAAATGAAGGATCTGCTCATGGATAATACGTCCTTTCCCTGACGATGCGGCGGAAACCACTGCGGTGCGGGTATTGTGGGGGCGGGCGGGAGCGGGTTTCAAGGGAAACGATACGGACAGTTTGGACCTTATGGACAGGGTCTGGAGCGGCAGGGGTGATATTGACAAAACGCGGAGATATGGGTAAAGTGGAGATGCCGGGTGAAACAGAGGTCGGCAATCCTGTCGGGGAACTGGCCAAGCGGTAACCGGGCAAGGGCGGCGGGACCAATGGGCAGGGTGCGGGGTGACGGGCAGTTGGCGTTGCAGCCTCTTCTCAAGTCTGTCCTTGGACCTTGGACGACAGACCTGTCGTGCCTCAAGAGTGTGCAATGAATGAGCGACTACGGCTGAATGTGGTCGTTTGAGAAACACTGCGATTGCCCAAACGGACAAGGAGGCAACTATGCGTATCCAGGCAGCGTGTGACGATCGGGAGCGTATTCGCCTGATTCTGGCGGTGCTTGTCCCAATGCTCTTGCTGGCCGGCGCGGCGCAAGCCGCCTTTGTCACCGAGGGCCAAACCACCAAGACGGACCCTCTCTATTGGTATCGTTCCATCTGGGCCTCGTTCGCCTTCGTCTCAACAAAAGACGCCGTCATGTCGCAGGGGGAGTACGTTACGGGCTTGTGCTTGCAGCAAGGGACCAATTTGACCTTCACGGTCCATTGCGGGTTCGATGAACCGAATGTCTACGGGATCAATTCCATTTCATTCGATCTAAGCACCTCCAGCGGCCACACGATTTTCACGGACAACAGTGGCGGAACCACCGTTTCATGGAGCACCGGTCCCATGAATACTGCAACCTTGAATGGCAGCACTCTGTCCATGAACGTCGCCTTCAAGACGAAGGACGGCAATTACGGTTTGGGGTATAAATACACGCTGAATGTCCCCACATACACCCTCCAAACGAAGGGGCTGGACGACCTCGAAGCCTGCACCACGCACACCGGCGACCACAATGACTGGATCTTGGACTCCTTTGACGAGAGCTTCAATATTCATGTGGTGCAGGCGTCCCCGGGGGGGTGCAACAAGACGGAACCCGCCCCCGACGTTGAAGTCAGAGTTTTGAATGACAACGCGCCATGGAACTCCAGTGACTGGATTACCACCGACGCAAAGGGCGACGTGGTGGTACCCCTGGGCAAGGGCGACGGGCCCAGCATAAACAAGGAGATAGAAACCCTCGCCCAGAAACTGTATCTTGTGGTGGACCCTGTCAAACCGGGGACCAGATTCAAGTGTGACGGCTACCTTCCGCGGCACTACTCCCTTCCCCAATTCGCCAGATTCTCAGGTTGCCTGGAGGTGCTGGTCAAAGACATCGACAAGCATCCGTTGAGCGCCATGGTAAGTGTTTGGGGAGGACGGCTTGGCTCCGGCTGCTTCGGCAGCGAATTGCTTACCGACAAAGACGGGCGCTTGAAAACCTATATCGCGGCCGATGAGACAACGCCAGACTTGGAGACCAAACAATTCGAGGTCACAACCGTGCCCCGGGTCAACCTCGAGAAGATCCACACCCAGTTGATCGATTGGGCGCCGAACCTGGTCACGGCGCTTCCCTGCTACATCTCGCCGCGCTACACACTCCATCCTGACGCGTATACCTACGCTCCCAGCTCTCCGGGTGGCAAGGGGCCGTATTGCAGCGGCGGCGAGTTCCAACTGCTCGACGGCAAGTCAGGGAACCCGCTTAGGACGGAGAAGATCAAGGTGGCCTTCTACCAGGATATTGACCTCAGGCGGGACGACCGGCAATTCTTCCAGGTGCCCGTAACACAGGAGGAGACGGCGTATCGGACACGGGTCATATTCAACTGTCCCGATAGCGGCTCCGGTGACACTGAGTCCGACGATTGTGTGGACGGCAAACTGGTCGCCACCGGCCCAACGGATCTGGAGTATCTCATACAGGCCACCCGCGAAGAGAAGAAACAGGTGCATGTTGTTGAATGGGTGGGTTGCGGCGTGGGGGCGTGGGCACCCGACCCTGCCACCATGATTTCTCTGCTCCTGCCGGTGCCGTCGTCCGTCCTAACCCCTCTCGAAGACACCTTCAAGGAGATGTTTCCAGGGGATGTTGATTTCGTCGATGGCGGTCTGGTGGTCCCGTGGTTCTGGCCATGGCAGAACGGCCCACAGGCTGTGCGTGCGCTGTGCAGCCAACTTCAGGATCGGCAGCGCACCAGGGGGGTGGACCTGGTAGTCGGCCTTGTGCCCCCCGGCTGGCTGCAGTCATGGTTTCGCACCGGAGATGCCGGCGGCGTTCAGAGCCCCGGGATCAACGGGGCGGTGCTCATTGATCCCACCGCCGTTAACAGGCACGGCGCATTGCACGAGTTCATACACACGCTGGGCCAGGAAGACGATGAAATGGGCAACTACCTGGGCCTTATAAACAATCTTCCGCCTTCGACCAACGGCTACCGCGAAAAGACACATGAGGAAATCATCAACCTGAACGGAAAAGGGACAAAGACGCCCCGTGTGATGTATCCCACGGCCACAGACCCATGGCTGAGCGTGATGGAGCACGGCGCGCTGATGGACTATGCATACAAACTGCCGGCCGATTCCTTCACGTCGCCCAAGGAGGCCGCCGCCCCCAAAGCAGCACCCGCACCGTGCATGCGCCTGCACGGCTACTTCAATCTGAACGGCAAGCAGGCCGTGCTGGACCCGGTCTTTACCACCGTGTGCGACCCCTATAACCCCTATGTTTCAACGGCGCCAGCCAGCGACATGTTCTACGTGGAATTGCTGGGGGCCGGCCAGGCACAGCTTGGCGTCTACTACATCCCCGTCGCGCCGCCGAAATTGCACTTTAGCGCGGGCACGGCCGCAGCGACCCGCCCGGCGGACCTTTCGCTTGAAGCGCGCTACAGCGCATGTTTCGATTTCAGTGTGGCCGCCGAAGCGCAGCTCACGGCGGTGCGTTTGGGCTATGCCGTTGTTGGCTACTCCCCCGCTGCCTGGAAGACATTCAACGTCTCAGCCAATTCCCCCGTGCTCCAATGGGTCAACGAGCCGGCCGGCACGCTTGACGGACCCACCGCCATCGAGTGGACCACCAGCGATCCCGACGGCGCCGACATCGTTTTGGCCCACGAATTCCACGTCAGTTTCGACGGGGGCGCCACCTGGCGGCAAATGGCCAACAGCATCCCTTCGCAGTTGGTGGGGGATCAGCGGGTCTATTCTTACAACATGAATCCGGCTGGTTGGCCGGTGGGCAGCCAGTATCGGTTCAAGGTGCTGGCCAGCGACGGCCTGCGCACGACCGAGCTGGTCAACGCGGCGGACGTCACGGTAAATGGCTATGACCCCAACCCAAAGGCCGAACTGCTGATTGCGAAATGGGAGGCTGGCCGCCCCGAAACCGGCCCCTTTACAGTCCCCATCCCCCTGCACAACGGCGGGCACGACACACTGGAGCTGTGGGCCGATCCGGCCACACTGCCCGGCTGGCTGAGCCAGACGGACGCGGGACGCACAAAAATAGACCGGATGAGCGACGGTCTTCTGCTGCTGAGCGGCAATCAAAATGCAACTGGGACCTTCGAGACGACGATCACGTTGAACACCAACGATCCAGACGCGCCCACACTCACACTGCCGGTGAAGCTGATTCAGGAGGGCGCGGCCCCCGCGCCCCGCATTGCCCGGATTGAGCTGGATCCCGAACACCCGGATATCCGTCCCTGGCAGCCGGGCGAGGTCGTTCACCTCACCCTCTGGGACAACGACAGCCGTCCCGCGATGGAAGCCATGCTGACCATCAACCAGCCGGGTTCCGCCAAAACAGCGCTTGTCACGGACCTGCCGCTGGAGGCAGGTTCCCTCCCCGGTGAATACCGCATCGATTGGACCATTCCTGCCGACGCCGCCGATGGCGACTACGGGTTTGAATTCACCCTGCGCGACCCCGCGGCCGACCTGAACACCAAAGAAGGTTCACACTCACTGACCGTTAAACGCAGAACCACTGTGCCAGAAGACCACACTCATGTCATGGTTCCCAACTTTGAGGGGCAATCGACCACTTCAGCACTCAGCGCGCTCACTGCTGAGAACCTTGTCTCGGAGGTCATTGGGCAGTGCAGCGACACTTTGGCGTATGGCTATGTCATCAGTCAGAGTCCGGCGGCGGATCAGTCCGTACCGGCCGGAGGCACGGTAAAGCTGACCGTCTCCAACGGGCCCTGCAATGTGGTGACACCCAATCTGGTCGGCCGAACGCAGGCCGCCGCGGAGTATCTGCTGACCATGGACTACCTCGCCATCGGCACGGTCACGCAGCATTGCAGCGACAGCGTGGGGGCTGGCCTTGTCATCAGTCAGAACCCTGCGGCGTACGCATCCACCACGGGCGGAAGCGCCGTCGCATTTGTCGTATCCAGTGGTCCCTGTGTCGCAGAGGGTGAAGGCGGCGCAGAAGGAGAAGGAGAAGGCGAGACGGTGGGTGAAGGCGAGACTGAGGGTGAGGCAAACCCGCCCGACACACCGGCCGGAGTCGCGCATGACCTCCGCACGGTCTTTAACACTGCCGACGCGGATCACAGCGGCGGACTGAGTCTGGCCGAGGCCATGAACGCACGGCAGGGACTGACACAAGCGCTCTTCAGCCAGTTGGACGGCAATGCCGACGGACAGGTCACCCCGGAAGAAATCAACCTGCTGATTCCCATGGACGTCACCGTACAAGACCTGGTTAGTGCCTTTGCCACGGCCGACGCCGACCATAGCGGCGGACTCAGCGAGGCTGAATTCGGTGCCGCCCTGCCGGGGCTGACGCATGACCAGTTCGTCCAACTGGACACCAACGGTGACGGGCAGCTCACCCTCGACGAACTCAACCACGTGACCACCCCCGGCGGCTGCACCTGCACGAAATCCAGCCTGACGCTGGACGGACTCAGGGAACGCATGGCAGACCTGTTCCTCTTGGGCCTTGCCTTGACCAGCCTGCTGGCGGTGAGAGGCCGCAGACCATAAGAAAGAAACGGACTGATTGCCGATGCGATAACTTGTTCGCAGGTCAGGCAGGTTCAGAAACAGCGCAACGGATCTTTCGCGGGTCTTCATTGACCGCCCGCTGGATGCTCCCGCGTCTGGCGGGCGGGGTGGGGCAGTGATAGACGTGGATACCCCCGTTCGCGCAGCCGGTGGCAGTAATAAACTGAATAAGACGAACCCGTGGGCTTGGACGCCAACGCCGCGTTCTGGAGGCGTGAAACCAAGCCAATCATCATCCGCAGGCCATGACGTTTGTCAATAACGTTTCGGTCGTGCCCGATCACTCCAAAATCACGCATCCTGCCAGCTTCCGGCCCATTTCCCCGGGGCAATTGCGTCGGCCAACCTGATATTGCGCCGCCCCCCGTGCAAGTGCTAGAATTGCACGGTTTTACCAATTCACAGGGGCAGTGTCCCGGCGTGTGCCGGGACAGGGCTCGGGTGCCCGGTCCTGTATGGCCGGTCATGGCCCTTTTGCCCCAAGGCTTAACCCGATTGGAGACAGTTACAGTTATGGCTATCGTCACCATGCGCCAGTTGCTGGAGTCCGGCATTCACTTCGGACACCAGACCCGCCGCTGGCATCCCAAGATGTCCCGCTACATTTTCGGACAGCGGAACGGCATCTACATCATCAACCTGCAGCACACACTGCGCCAGCTCTACAAGGCCTACGGGCTCGTGCGCGACACGGTCGCCGAGGGTGGCCATGTGCTCATGGTCGGCACCAAGCGCCAGGCGCAGGAACCGGTTCAGCGCGAGGCCGAGCGCTGCGGCATGTACTACGTCAACAGCCGCTGGCTCGGCGGCACGCTGACCAACTTCCGCACGGTCAAGCAGAGTATCGCCCGCCTGACCAAGCTGCAGGAAATGGAAAACGACCCCGAAATCGACAAGAAGCACACCAAGAAGGAACTCGTGCTCCTGCGCAAGGACCGCGAGAAACTGAGCAAGAACCTTTTGGGCATCCAGAAGATGCCGGGCCTGCCGCGCGTGGTCTTCGTCATCGACGCCAAGCGCGAGGGC
>CAIXUF010000838.1 GCA_903922535.1 Candidatus Hydrogenedentota bacterium | reverse complement strand
GGCGGGATGTACAATTCCTCCGTCTCGCTGACGTTGACGAACTGCGTGTTCACCGGCAACAGTGCCAGTTTGGGCTACGGCGGCGGGATGTTCAACGAAGCTTCTTCCCCGATATTGACGAACTGCACGTTCTCGGGCAATTCGGATCGCGCAGAGGGGGGAATGTACAATGAGGCCGCCTCCTCACCGGTGATGACGAACTGCATGTTCGCCGGCAACGGGATGTCCAACTACTACTCCTCCTCGCCGGTGGTGACGAACTGCACATTCAGCGGCGGCGGAATATCCAACAATCACACTTCTTCCCCGACAATAACAAATTCTATTCTTTGGGGCCACACCGCATCCTCCGGGGTGGAAATATTCAACCAAGATTCTACTTCCACACCGTTGGTAACCTATTCCTGCATCCAGGGCGGATACGATGGCGCAGGGAACATCAGTGCCGACCCGCTCTTTGTAAATGCCGTTCGAGGCCGAGACAATCTCCGGCTTCAGGCGGATTCTCCGTGCATTGACACCGGCACGGCGACGGGCGCTCCGGCAACCGATATCGAAGGGGCGCCCCGTCCCCAGGGTGCGGGAGTGGACATGGGTGCCTACGAGACTGTGCCGGACACGATGCCGCCGGTCATCACCGCCTGCGCGCCGGACCAGGCGATTCCGGCCAATGCCGCCTGCCAGGCCCTTGTGCCCGACTTCACGGCCGGCGTGGTCGCAACGGACAACTACGACACGAGCCTGGCTATCACCCAGTCGCCGACGGTGGGCACCGCCGCTGGCCCCGGCGACACCACGGTGACGCTCACCGTGACCGACCACGCGGGCAATTCCTCCACCTGCACGGCAACGCTCACCGTGCCCGAAACGCCCGCCCCGGTCATCACGCTGCTGGGCGCGAATCCAGCGGTCCCGGAATGCGGCGCGCCCTACACGGACGCGGGCGCGACGGCCGCGGACAGTTGCGCCGATGACCTGACCGGACGCGTGGTCATCACCAATCCTGTGAACGTGAACACGCCGGGCAGCTACACCGTGCGCTACAACGTGACCGACGTTAACGGCAAGAATGCCCTGGAAGTAACGCGGACGGTGAACGTGGTGGACTCGACGGTGCCCGTGCTCACGTTGAATGGCAACGCAGCAGTTGCGCTTGAATGCGGCGGAACGTACACCGAGCTGGGCGCGACGGCGGCGGAGGCATGCGTGGGCGGCCTGCCCGTGACGATTGGCGGGGACGTGGTGAACCCGGCGTTGCCGGCTGTTTACGCGGTCACGTACAAAGCAACCGATGGAAACGGCATCAGCGCCGTCGAGGTCACGCGCACGGTCACTGTGGTGGACTCGACCAAGCCGGTCATAACACTCAACGGTTCGGCCACCGTCACGGTTCAGGACGGCGCCTACGTGGATGCGGGCGCGACGGCCTACGACATCTGCGCGGGCGACCGGACGTCCGCCATTGTGGTCACGAACCCGGTGAACACGCTGGTACCCGGCACCTACACCGTGCGCTACAACGTGGACGACGGAAACGGCAACCATGCCGCCGAGCTGACGCGGACCGTGGTGGCGGGGTATGCGCCGGGGCAGGAGCCCTGCGGGCTGGGCCTGACTTGGACTTGGATGAAGGGCTCCTCGACAACCGGTCAGGCGGGCGTTTACGGCACACTGGGAACGCCGGCGGCGGCCAACAAGCCCGGCGCCCGCCATGACGCGGTTTCTTGGACAGGTGCCTCCGGCGCGCTGTGGCTCTTCGGTGGCTTCAGCGGGCTCTTCGACGGCTCCAGTGGATCCGGCTGGCTCAACGATCTGTGGAAATACGACCCGTCCACGGGCAACTGGGCTTGGATGAAGGGCTCCTCCTCGACCGACCAGGCGGGGACCTACGGCACGCGCGGGACCCCGTCAGCGGCCAACACGCCCGGCGCGCGCCACGGTGGTCAAGTCTCGTGGACTGACCCTTCGGGCAGTCTCTGGCTCTTTGGCGGCTATTGTAACGACAGTGCGGGGACGCACGGCGACCTCAACGACCTGTGGAAATATGACCCTGCCACGGGCAATTGGACCTGGATGAAGGGCGCCTCGACAACCGGTCAGGCCGGAACCTACGGCACGCTCGGGACACCTGCGGCAGGCAACACCCCCGGCGCGCGTGAGTACGCGGTTTCATGGACCGACGCATCAGGCAAACTGTGGCTCTTCGGCGGTTTCGGCTACCCCAGCACGGGGGGTGAGCAGTACCTCAACGACCTGTGGAAATACGACCCCGCCACCGGCAACTGGACCTGGATGAAAGGTGCGTCGACAGCCAACCAATTCGGCACCTACGGCACGCTCGGAACGCCCAACGTGGCCAGCACCCCCGGCGCCCGCCGTAACGCGGTTTCGTGGATCGACGCTTCAGGCAAGCTGTGGCTCTTTGGCGGCAACGGTGGTGATGGCTCGGGGAACTACGGCGACCTCAACGACCTGTGGAAATATGACCCGTCCACAGGCAACTGGACTTGGATGAAGGGCTCCTCGACGGTCGGCCAGGCGGGAGTCTACGGCACACTCGGGACGCCTGCGGCTGCCAACACGCCCGGCGCGCGATACCGTGGGACCTCCTCCTGGGCCGACGCATCGGGCAAGCTGTGGCTCTTCGGCGGCATCGGGTATCCCAGTTCGGGGGATGCGAATCCCCTCAATGACCTGTGGCAATACGACCCGGCCACGCGAAACTGGACCTGGATGAAGGGAGCCTCGACAACCGGCCAACGAGGAACCTACGGCACACTGGGAACACCGGCGGCGGGCAACACGCCCGGCGCGCGCTACGGTGGAGCCTCGTGGTCCGACGCATCGGGCCAACTGTGGCTTTTTGGCGGCGTTGAAGGTTCGGCCAACCTCAACGACTTGTGGCGTTACAGCACCTTGGCCGGCACGGACGCCATTCCGCCGACCATCACGCTGCTTGGCACGACGCCGATCACCGTGGAATGCGGCGCGGCCTACACCGACGCGGGCGCAACCGCCAAGGACAACTGCGGGGGCGGCCTGACCGCGAGCATTGTCGTCACCAATCCGGTGGACGTGCACACGCCCGGCACCTACACCGTCCGCTACAACGTGAACGACGGAAACGGCAACTCCGCCGCCGAGGTCACGCGCACGGTCAATGTGGTGGACAGCACCCGGCCCGTCATCACGTTGCTGGGCGCCAACCCGGCCGCGGTGGAGTGCCATGCGGCCTGCGCCGATGCGGGTGCCACAGCCGTGGACATCAACGGGGTCGATTTGACCGGCAGTATGGTCGTGACGAACCCGGTGAACGTGAACACGCCGGGCCTCTACATCGTGCGCTACAACGTGACCGACGCGCAGGGAAGAAGCGCCGTTGAGGTGACGCGCACGGTCAATGTGGGGGACACCACCCCGCCGGTCATCGCGCTGCTGGGCGCCAATCCCGTCATGCTGGAATGCCGCACGTCCTACACGGATGCGGGCGCGACGGCCGGCGATGCCTGCGCGGGCGAACTGACAGCCGGAATTGTCACCACCAACCCGGTAAACGTAAACGCGCCCGGCACCTACACCGTGCGCTATAACGTGAAAGATCCGTCGAACAACAGCGCAGCCGAGGTCACGCGGGTGGTGACCGTCACGGATACGACCGCACCGGTCATAACGGTTCTGGGCGTCAATCCGGTATCAGTCGCGTTCGGCGTCGCATACACGGATGCGGGTGCAACCGCCGTCGATGCCTGCGCCGGCGACCGGACCAGCCACATCGTCGTCACCAACCCGGTGAACACGGTGGTGTCCGGCACTTATACCGTGCGCTACAACGTGGACGATGGAAACGGCAACCACGCCGCGGAGGCGACGCGGACCGTGACGGTCCTGCCCTGCGGGCAAACGGAGATGTATTGGACCTGGATGAAGGGCGCGTCGACCACGGGTCAAACGGGAACCTACGGCACGCTCGGCACCCCGGCCGCGGCCAACATGCCCGGCGCGCGCGATTATGCGGTCTCGTGGACCGACCCTTCGGGCAAAACGTGGCTTTGGGGCGGCTCCAAGGGTTCCGCCTATTTCAACGACTTGTGGAAATGCGACACGGCCACCGGCAACTGGACCTGGATGAAGGGCGCGTCGACCACGGGTCAAACG
>CAIXUF010000837.1 GCA_903922535.1 Candidatus Hydrogenedentota bacterium | reverse complement strand
TTTCAACACCGTCGGGTCCGGATGCCTCCAAGGCATCCCTGCCAATATTCACCATGCCGCGGGAGGCGGCCCACGCCAGATTGCAGCATAGCACCACCGCGCAGGCGAAGATCGCGCAATACCGTGCTTGGCGCCTTTTCTTGACAAGACCGGCGCAGCAGGCATTGCCGCCAAGTATTTCGCTCATTGCTTTTTTCGACATAACCGCCATTTCTCGGCCTCGCCGACCATACCATCGATCAGGTTGGTGCAGCCACACTAATCGACAGTACCGTAGACGGTTGACGAGGAGAATTCAAACTCGTAGGTTTGGATATGAGCCGACCTCAATCCCGACTTTAACCACCTGTGAATTCAATAGCTTGGGCAAACACTGAAACGTGCCCATTGATCAAGTTTTTATCATATATCCCATCACTGCTGTCCCAACGTTTTCAAAACCGGCCTCATAAGGCATTGCATTGCTTATTTTAGACAACAAAACTCGTTTTTCGACAGTGAGATGGGCGGTCCATTCCCTGTACCTTTACGTTCTTTCCCGTAAGGAGACACCACATGGACCTTCGATCTCAGACAATCTTCTCACAATTGATGGACATCCTGCCACGATGCGAATTCAACAAATGTGTCACCCGGTACGACGGCAACCACAAGGTTCAGCGCTTCCCATGCTGGAGCCAATTCCTGTGCATGGTCTTTGCTCAACTGACCTACCGCAAGAGCCTGCGGGATATCGAGACCTGTCTTCGCGTCATGGCAAGCAAACTGTATCACATGGGCATCGGGCGCGGCGCGCGCAATACGTTGGCCAATGCCAACAAGGTGCGCGACTGGCGCATCTACGCGGACTGAGACCCGCAACCCTTTGCCGTGAAGTGCGGCAAGAAGATGCTCAAGACCGAGTTGCCCGCCGGGACCGTGGCCACCTATATGTGGGAACCGAAGGACTGAAGCAGAAGAACCGTTGCGGCAAGAAGGAGTAAACAATGAAAGTCATACACGCCAAGCCAACAAGCAAGTCCACCATCAAGCAGTCAGGTCGGGGTTTCCTCGATGAGTATTCATCGCCCGTGGGCGATGTGCCTGTGCTGCATGTGGCGGGCACTTCGGAGGAAATGGGCCATCAATACGGCGTCCTGGTGGGCGACAAGATTAAGCGCAATGTCCAGCGAATGATCGGCTTGTTCACCGAGGCAGGGGTCCCTGAACCGCTCGTGAACCTCCTGCTCGATAATGCCTGGAAACGCCTGGAGCCGCACACGCCGGATCGCTACCTCCGGGAGATGGCCGCCATTGCCACGGGTGCCGAGACTGCGGGGTACGCATTAACACTGGACGACGTGCGCCACATTACGGCAGTTGCTTGATCGCAAAGGCGACATACATGACTCCCGCCGGCACGGCAAAGACTATACTGACACAAGCCACCCGACACATGATTCCTATGTATGGGGCAACCCGGATGAACGCGATTTGACCATCGCGTTGGAGGGGGCCAAGCGCCCGCTGAACACACAACCTCTTGGACTGTGCATTTACCATGAGAAGGCTGGGGATAATTGGCAGCGCGTCTCCAACCAGGAAACCCGCCGTTCTTTACTCACTGGACATATGCCCGAAACGTAGGTAGTTACGGGTTTGGAATCAAGCCGTCTCATAACCCAGAAGTCGTAGGTTCAAATCTCACCCCCGCTACCATATTGAAATCAAAGGACTTACGGAAACCCGTAGGTCCTTTTTTCGTGCCCAAAAACGGCCAAGTGTACCGTAAAGTGACCGTACGATTTTGGCCGGGCACGGGGATCGGACCATCGCACACGCACAGTCGGCGGGCTCCAACAGTCTATACGACCAGAGACCTGACGAATTCAACAAACGAGACAACTGTAAGTCCTTGCACAGCAATAAGGACGAATTCTCGGGAACCACAATTTCGCAAGCGCCTCTTCTTGTTGTTCCATACACATGCCCGAGGACAAGGCACTAAACTGCTCTAAGAATAGCTCCAAGACCCAACGCGGCCAAGAATAGGTCTCCAACCACCTTCTTCATCTTATCGAGAGGGAAGGCACTCTTTCCACCCCGGCATCCTGTGCAGCCGCCGCCTTCATCCAGTCCCGCCTCTGTGTCGCTGATCCGGCCGTTGCCATCCGTGTCCACCGCGTTGAACGCCGTTTCCGACAGGCCCGGCAGGGCAGCCAGCGCCTCGGTGTAACTGATCAGACTGTCACCGTTGCTGTCCACAACATCAAAGGTTGACATGAGCAGGTCACGCAATTCCGTCCCGGTCGGCGGAATGTTCCCACTCCCGCTTTCACCTTCGACAACACACGGGCCGGTCGACACGGTCAGGGCCACCTCACTGTCAGATGTCACCTTCTCTCCCGCCCCAGGTTTCTGGCTGATGACAAACCCTGCGGCAACGGAATCGCTGCAATGTTGCGCAACGGCGCCGATGATGAGATTCACGCCCGACAGGGCGTCCTGCGCAGCGGCCTGCGCCATGCCAACCACATTGGGCGCGCTTACCGGGACCGGGCCTTTCGACACCACAAGATCCACCGTTGTTCCAGGTGCAACACCAACTCCCGCCGCCGGGTTCTGGGCAATGACATTTCCCGCATCAACCGTATTGCTGCACTCCGCCGTGACCACACCTTCGGTCAGGTCGGCGGTCCGCACGACGACCTCCGCAGCTGTCTGCTCCATGCCCAGCAAATTGGGAACCAGCACTTCGCAGAGACCCGGCAACACGGTGAGCATCACCGCGGCATCGACGCTGTTCCCCGCGGCGTCTGTCGCCGTCACAGTCACAGACGTGCCCCCCCTGCCGACAGAGGTGCCTGCGGCCGGGGACTGGCCCAGCGTCACCAGACCACCGCAACCGTCTTCTGCGCTGACGCCCACCGTGAAGTCGGGCACAAGCGCCATGCAGGAGGTGTCAGCGTCAACGGTCTTGTCAGACGGTGGGGTCGTGAAGCCCGGCGGCAGAGCGTCAACCACCGTAAGCACCGCGGCACTTTCCGTTGTGTTGCCCTCTGCGTCTCTCGCAGTCACGGTCACGGACGTTTCGCCGATGCCGATGGGGGTGTCCTTTGCCGGGATCTGACTGAATACCAGGTTCCCGCTGCAGGCGTTCACTGTGAAGTCAGGCACAAGCGCCACGCACGAGGCATCGGCGTCAACGGTTTGCGCCAACAGCGGGTTGGTGTTTCCAAACGTGGCAAGCACGGTCAGCATCACCGTCTCTTCGGTGCTGTTGCCGGAAGCGTCTGTCGCCGTCACAGTCACAGGCGTGTCCCCAGTGCCGACGGTGGCATCCGCTCCCGGAGACTGCCTCAAGGTCACCAGACCACCGCAGCCGTCTTCCGCGCTGACCCCCGCCGTAAAGTCGGGCACAAGCGCCAGACATGGGGCGGCGGCGTTTATGGTCTGCGCCACCGGCGCGTTGGTGAAGACCGGAGCGGTCGTGTCAGCCACGGTCAACGCAACCGTGACGTCGGCGCTGTTGCCCGAGGCGTCGGTCGCCGTCAAGGTCACCAGCGCCCCGCTCCTGTTTGCAACAAAGGTGCCCGCCACGGGCAATTGGCTAAACACCATGGGACCATCGCAGCCGTCCGCCGCCTCAATGAGCGGCGTAAAGTCGGGCACAGGCGCCATGCAGGATGCATCGACATCAACGGTCTGCGCCGTGGGCGCACTGGTTATGACAGGAGGGGTCGTGTCAATCACGTCCAACACAACCGTAACGGCGGTGAAATTGCCCGCAGCATCGGTCGCTGTCACAGTCACATCAGTCACGCCCCTGCCGACGGGGGTGTCCTTCGCCGGGTTCTGGCGCAGCACCACCAAACCACCGCAACCGTCCACCGCCTCTACACCCTCAGTAAAGTCGGGCACAGGCACTGTGCACAAGATGCCCGCGTCGATGGTCTGTGCCACCGGCGCGCTGGTGAAGACTGGTTCAGTCTTGTCAAACACCGTCAGCAGAACCTCCCGTTCACTGCTGTTCCCTGCCGCGTCAGTCGCCATAACAGTCACGCTGTGTGCGCTCTTGGCATCGACGACGGTGTCCGCCGCCGGGAACTGGCTCAGCGTCACTGCGCCGCCGCATGTGTCCGCAGCAACCACGCCCGCCGTGAAGTCGGGAACAAGCGCCGCGCATGAGGCGCCCGCATCAACGGCCTTGTTGGACGGCGGCACCGTGAAGTCTGGCGGCGTAATGTCAAGCACCGTCAGCGTCACCGTTACGCCGGCACTGTTGCCCTCGGCGTCGATTGCCGTCACGGTTACAGGCGTATCGCCCTTGCCTGCAAAGGCATCCGCCGCCGGAGACTGGCTCAGCGTCACTGCGCCGCCGCATGCGTCCGCAGCAACCACGCCCGCGGTGAAGTCGGGGACAAGCGCCGCGCATGAAGCGCCCGCGTCCACCGTCTTGTCCGCCGGTGGCGTCGTGAAGCCCGGCGCTGTCATGTCAAGCACCGTCAACGTCCCCACGCTTTCGGTCGTGTTGCCCGCACCGTCCGTTCCTGTCACGATCACGGTCGTCACGCCCTTTCCGACAGGCGTGTTCTTCGCCGGAGACTGGGCAAGCATCACATGACCACGGCAGGTGTCCCACGCATCCGCAAACAGTGTGAAGTCCGGCACAAAGGCTGAACAGGTTTCGCCGGCAATGAGCGTCAACTCGGGAGCCGGAACGAAGAACACGGGGTCTGTAACGTCAAGCACGGTAAACGTCACCGCGCTGTCTGTCGTATTGCCTTCGGCATCCGTCGCCGTGACCGTCACGTCCGTCACGCCCTTTGCCACCGGCGTGCCGACCGCCGGGGACTGGCTTAGGGTTACAGGGCCGCCACCGGCGTCCACCGCCACCGCACCCAGCGTGAAGTCGGGCACAACCGCGGCGCAGGAGGCGTCCGCGTCAACTGTCTGCGGCACGGGCGCCGCAATGAAGACGGGTCCTGTAACGTCAACCACCGTCAGCGTCACGTCGCTGTCGGTCGTATTGCCCGCGGCATCCGTTGCCGTGACAGTCACACTTGTCACGCCCTTGCCCACAGAGGTGCCCCCCGCCAGGGACTGGCCCAACATCACCACGCCGCCGCACGTGTCCACAGCCACAACGCCCACCGTGAAGTCAGGCACAAGTGCCTGGCCAGAGGCGTCTGCGTCAACTGTCTTGCCAGATGGCGCAACAGTGAAGCTCGGGGACACCGTGTCGCGCACGGTCAGTGTCGCCATAACGTGGGCAGTGTTTCCCGCGGCATCGAGCGCCGTCACGGTCACGAGCGTGTCGCCCTTGCTGACTACGGCACCCGCCGCCGGGGACTGGCTCAGGATCACCAGTCCGCCGGGGCTTTCTTCTGCGCTGACACCCGCAGTAAAGTCAGGCACAACCGCCATGCAGGAGACGTCGGCGTCAATGACCCTGTCGGATGGCAAGGTTGTGAAGTGGGGCAGTCTGGTGTCAAGCACCGTCACCGTCCGCGTGACCTCGGCCGCGCTGTTGCCGTTTCCGTCATTGACGTTGTAGGTGATCGCGTAGGTGCCCGGCACCGCCGTGTCCACCACATCGCCGCCCACCGTGACGACAAGGCCGTTCGCGCAGTTGTCCGACGCCGTGGCGCCCAGTTCGACATACGCGCCGCCGTATTCAACACCAACCGCGGCCGGACCGACAAGGTAAATCACCGGCGCCGTTGTGTCCACGACGGTCACGGTGCGCGCAAGTCCGGCGGCTTCGTTTCCATTGCCGTCATTGACTCCGTACGTGACCGTGTAGATTCCGGGCGCCCTCGCATCGACCACGTCGCCGCCCACCGTAGCCACCAGGCCGGTGGCGCAGTTGTCCGACGCCGTCGCGCCCAGTTCGATGTATTCGCCCCCGCACTGCACGGCGACCTCCGATTCGCCGACAAGGCCAATCACCGGCACTGTCGTGTCCGACACTATGACCGTCCGGGTGACTTCCACGGCGTCGTTGTCCGCCGTGTCTTTTACGTTGTAGCTCACCGTGTACGTGCCGGGCGCCGAAGTGTTCACCGGATTGACAGACAGAATCGCGCCCGTCAGGTCGCCCGCGCACGCGTCGCCGGCCGTCGCGCCCGCGTCCGTGTAGGACGCGCCGCACTCCACCACAGCCTCCGGGGTGCCCACCAAGGTTATAACCGGCAATCCGCTGTCCGTAACATGGACCGTCCGGATGATTTCCTCGGCGATGTTGCCGTGGCCGTCGTTTACGTTGTAGCGCACGACATAGGTGCCGGGCACCGCCGTGTTCACCGGATTGTCAACTGTAACGCGGCCCGCCAGGTCGCCCGAACACGCGTCGTTGGCCGTCACGCCCGCATCGGCGTATATGCCGCCGCAATCCACCGTCATCACTGCAGGCCCCAACAGGTTGACAGCCGGTGTGGACGTGTCCACCACATTGACGGTGCGAACAGCTTCGGCGGCGGCGTTGCCATTGCCGTCGTTCACGTTATAGCGCACGGTGTAGACGCCGGGCACCGCCGGATTGACCGTGTCACCGCCCACCGCCACGGGCATTGTGGTCCCGCAGTTGTCTGTCGCCGTCGCGCCAAGCTCGGTGTAGGCGCCCGCGCACTCAAGAATGACGGTGGCAGGACCGCTGAGCGTGATGACCGGGGCTGTAACGTCCTGAACATGCACCACCGTGTGGGCGCTGAACGCGCTGCCAGCCGTGTCCCTAACGGCAAGCGTGACCGGGACGTCGCTGCCGGCCTGGGTGCAGTCAAAGGTGTCCGGAACAACTGAGCTGGTTGCCCAGTCGAACGCGCAGTTGCCGGTTCCATCTCCACCCATCCGGCTCACATCGGTCTGCGTCAGTGTGTAACGGCCTTCGGCGTCCAGCGCCACTGTGACCGGGTTCGCCACGGGTGTCGCCGGGACAGATTCAGTCACGATGACGTCCGCCGTGCAGGAACCGGTTCGACCGAGAATGTCGGTAACCGTCAGGGTCACCCCCTCTGCTGCCAGCGGAAGGTTGGCGCAGCCAAACGAGTTCTGAGACAGCGCGATGCTTAATATACCCGCTTGAACGACGCTGTTCACGGTATCATAAACCTGTGCGGGGTCGGCGATGCTTGTTTCCACCGAGATGTCAACCGTCGGCGTCAGACACACCACAACCGGGCCGTTGCTGAGTTCGATAGCGCCCATGTCCGCCACTTCAGCCGTTCCCCCGTTGACAGGACGCGACACACCGTCAAGGTCGGTACCGGACAGTGCGGGGTCGGCCGTGTCCACGCAGGGCGAACCGGACTGTAGCGCATAGTCGCCGGCACCCGCATCGACAAAGAGCGGGTCTGCATTGAGGTTACCCGCACCGGTGGGAGTCGCGCCGGTGGTGACGGTCCAGCCGCCATCCCCATTGCGTCGAGAAAACACCTGGTGGGCATACCCGGCATCTGAATAATTGACCACACACGCCTTGCCGTTGAGGTATTCCTGGTCGTCCTGCATGTTCCCGGCAACATTTAGTGCGACAATGGACGAGTCCATGAACGGCGAGGCATTCCAGTTGTACATTCCACCGCTGTGCGCACCGAAAAGTGTGTAGTCCCCGGCACCCACGGCGTTGTTGGCAATCGTGCAACCGGTGAACGAGGCCCTGGCCATGTTGTTAAACACGGCCCCACCGCCGCGAATCGGTCCCGACACGGTGTCAGCCGCGCGGCCCGCGCTGTTGCCGTAGAACAGGCAGTTGATGAACTGCGCGCCGGCGTTGTTGCCGCCGTTCGTCTCATTGGAAACGGCACCACCGCTTACGGCCGCGGTGTTTCCATGGAATATGCAGTTGCTGATCACCGGTACGGACTGCCAGTTGTAGACAGCGCCGCCGCGCCAGGTGTGGTAGTCCTCCGCCACACCGGACGCGTTGCCGCCGGTTATGGTGAAGCCGTCAAGAATGGCGCCGGTGGTGGCCCCCGCATCGGAGCCAAAAACGACCACGTGGTAGGCGGGGTCCCCACCGCGGGCCGTGCCGCCGTCGATGACGGTGACGTTCAGGTGGCGGTTGCGATCGTTGCGGCCGGTTTCCTGCCTGCCCGCGCCCCCGCGGTAGCCTTCAAAACCGCCGTACAAGGCAACGCCGCTCCTCATCACCAGCGATCCGGTGACGGGGGTGTTGCCCCACGCCGCAGTACGCTCCTCGTTGTATACCAAGGGTGAATCCACCGAACCGCCGGCGACCCACACCTCACCCCAGGAGGCATCCGCGGCGGCGTCAATGCCCGCCTGCAGCGTGTGGAACGCCGTCGGCCAAGTCAGGCCGTCTTCCGGCCCCCATGCCGTCGGATCCACCCGGAAGATGGAGGCTTCCAACACCGTAAACGTCGTTTCGCAGGCGGCCACGTTGCCGCTGTTGTCGGCCACCGTCACGGTCACGGCATAGTCGCCCGTCGGAACGGAGACACCCGCCAACGGCGACTGTGTCAAAACAAGTGTGTCGCCGGAGTTGTCGGTCGCCTTCACGTCCGCCCTGAAATCGGGCACCGGCACGGTGCCGGACAGCGCCGCCCCCAGGAATCTTTCGGTTGCACAGGTGGTAATGACGGGTGCCGTGACGTCTGTCACCGTCACCGTCCGCGTGACTTGCGCCGCGCTGTTGCCGTGGCCGTCATTGATGTTGTAGCTGACGACATAGGTGCCGGCGACGGACATGTCCACAGGGTTGACCGTGACTATTTGACCTGAAATGTCACCGGCGCAGGCATCGTCGGCCGTTGCGCCCGCGTCCGTGTAGGCTGTGCCGCACTCCAATTGGATGGAGGCGGGACCATTTCGCAGGATGACCGGCTTGCCTGTGTCGGCAATGGTCACCGTCCGCACAACCTCCGCGGCACGGTTGGCGTAGAGATCCATCAGGTTGTAGTGCACGGTGTAGACGCCCGGCACGGCCGTGTTCACCGGGTTCGTCACGACAATGCTTGCCGTCAGGTCCCCGGCGCAGGTGTCCGTCGCGGTCGCGCCCGCATCCGCGTAGGATGCCCTGCACTCGAGATTCACCGAAGACGGGCCGTTGAGACTGATGACGGGCGGGGTCGTGTCCACCACATTCACTGTCTGAATGA
>CAIXUF010000836.1 GCA_903922535.1 Candidatus Hydrogenedentota bacterium | reverse complement strand
GCCGCAATGACCCACACGAACCCCGCCAGCGCGATCAGTTCGCGGGCGCGGGCGCGCACGGTCCAAAAGCCCGGCGCGGGGATGTTCGGGTCGGGCAGCGGCAGCCGCGGCCTGCTTTGCCCTGCGAGATACAACGCCAGCGCCAGCACGATCACGCCGCCCAGCAGCAGGTAACCGCCCATCTGGAGCTGTTTCTGGCTGGTGAAGAAGGCCTTGCGCGCGAGCAGGTCTAACACCCGGATTTGTTCAGCCAGTGCCGGGTTCGGCTCCTGCGACTGCGCCAATTGCAGACGCAGTTTGGCGATCTCCGGATTGTCCAGCGGGTTGACCGCCTGCACCTGAACGTAGTTGGCGATCAGCAGCGTGGACACGGCCAGCGCGAAAAAACCGGCAATGACCGCCACGGTCACGGCGGTCCGCCACAGCGTTTCGTTGGTCGCGAATCGGGGTTTGTTCTTGTCAGGCAGCGGCATCTTCTTTTCCAACGGGACAGTACGCGAAGCACCGGGCGCAACTCACGCAGGCGCCACGGTCGGGCACGTAATCCCTGTTCCTGCGAATCACGGACAGTCGAATCATTCTTCCGCAAAAGACCAGGCCCATGAACGCGCCAAAACACGCGGAGGCGGTTTTGAAACGCATTCTCAGGGCCTCGGCCTGGGCGTACAAATCGGCGGGCGTCTTGTTCCCGGCGCGAAAGGCATCGCTCTCCACGGAGCGCTCGGCATACTTGCCCTGTTCCTCGGCGGCCACCCGTTCCGCCAGGCGGACCGTCGGATGGATGCGCGCGATGAACTGATGCGCGGCCATGCCGGACCATCCCGCAAGGAGCACAATGACGGGCGTGGCCATAATCAGCAGACCCAAACGCCGCGCACCGGCGCGGCGAAGCTCGGGCGCGTCGGCCGCCGGGGGGACCAGTATGGCGTTGTAGGGGCAGGAGTTCTCGCAGAGGCGGCACTGGATGCACTCGGCGGGCGTGATCGCCGCATGCCACTTGGAGAATATGGACGCCCAGCGCAGCAGCACGCCGTAGGGGCACAGGAAACGGCAGTAGGGCCGGGCAACGAAGATGCCGATGAGCAGCAGAATGCCGCCAGCAAGGAACATGTTGAGTGTCGCGCCGAGACGGAAGAAACCCACGAAAGGATCGTACTGGCAGACAACAAAACCCGATCCGGTGGCAATGCAGAGCACGGCGAAGCCGAGGTAGGCATGGGCGAAAAGGCCCAGCACATGCTCCAGCGGGCGCGAAATCTGCACCGGGAACAGCGCGGTGACTTCCTGCACCGCGCCCAGCGGGCACACCGCCGCGCAGAAGACGCGGCCGAAATACATCGCAAAAAGCAGCGGCAGGAAAAAGAACACCGCTACCACAAAGGGCACGCCCGCACCGTCGCCCACGACAACGTTGGCCACGTTCTGCACCGCGCCCACGGGACAGATGCAGCCCTTGCGGTAAAAACCAAACCAGAGCAGCGACGCAACGACCGTCAGAAGCACTTCGCGCCGGGAACGGCGCCGCAGCACGAGCCACGCGGTGAGCGACAGCGCCCCGGCCAGCGCGGCGATGTCCACTGCCGGCGGGATGAGCCGGGCTGCTGGCGTGATCGGCGTGGGATGCTGGTAGCCTGACTCGAATTCCGGAATCGGAAAACGGAACGCCGCCGTCGCCTGTCCGGCCACGGCCAAAAGGAGCAGCAACGCGAGGATGTGGGGGAGTCGTCTCATGCCTTGGGTGCGCCTCCGCCCTCAAGCGTCTTGAGCAGGTAGGACTTGGCGACGGGCACGCGCTGGTAGGCCTGCGCGGGGCAGTTCCGCGCGATGGAGCAGTCATTGCAGTGCACGCAGATCTCCTGCTTCACCTGAAGCTGAAGCGATCCGTTGCCGAAGGCGTTGCAGCCCTTCACGCACTTGCCGCAGCCGATGCACAGGTCCTCGTTGATGGTGTACTGGTAGAAGGGCGCCTCGACATAGGTGCGCTTGAGCGCGGCCACGGGGCACAACTCGTTTTCCGCGCCGCTGTCCTGCGCCTTTGCGCCCGGCTGCAGATAGCCGCCGCAGAGGTCGCAGTAGCCGCACATCTCAAAGGCGTGCACGCATTTCACGGCCGACGGGCTCAGCACGCAGTTCGTCGCGCAGCGCCCGCACTGCTGGCATTTGCGCGGGTCCAACTGCCAGCCGAAGCTTTGCTCGGACGGATGCGACACCATCCAGGCACCCCCGCCCGCGGCAACCGCCGCCGCCGCGCGGATGAAATCGCGCCGGCCGATTGGGTTCTCTTTGCTCATGGTTTCCGGTCTCCTGAAAAAACGGGGACTGACACAAGCGGAGCATCCGCCGGAAAAATGGGGACTGACACAAGCGGAGTAGCCGCCGCAGGCGGCTGCGGAGACGTGTCTGTCCCCATTTTTCCGGCACGCGGGCGCGGAGACGTGTCTGTCCCCGTTTTTTCCTTGGGCTCATACACCAAAATTGCCTTCATGGGCCCGACCAGAATCAGGATGCGATCCCTCTTGTCCACCGCCAAATCTTTCACGGGCGAGTGGCTGTCGTTCTCGTCGCTGGGCGCCTTCAAATCGTCCGGCGTGGCCACCACGCCGATCATCGTGTTGTCCGGCGCGTAGACCTTGACGCGGTTGATGCCCTTCTCGGCGGTGACCACCGACCCGTCACTGCGGAACGCGATGTGCGTCGGGTTGCAGCAGCCGCAGAAGCTGTTCAGGTCCATGCCCGGCTTGTACCAGGAACTCACCAGTTCGCCCGTGGGGCGGTGGTTCTCCAGGCCGTGACGGCCCGGGTTCACTATCCACAGCAGTCCGGATGCGTCAAATGCCGCGTCAAAATAGGGGCTGGGCACCACGAAGCCCTCAAACTCGCGTTTCGGGTCGCGCTGGCCCATTTCGTTCAGCACGTTGCCGCCGTAATCATACCGCAGCACGACCCGATCCCCCGCATCGGCGACGAACACGTTCTTGTCGTCGGCGGCGATGGAGGTGATATAACCCCGCTCACCCAGGTCGTTCCATTCCGCAACAGGCTTGCCTGCGGCGTCGAGCACCTGCACATGGTTGCGCATGCCCAGCAGGATTTTTCCGTCCGGCGCAACGGCCATGGAATCGGGCGTACCCTGCACCGCATACCGGGCCGTCTCACGGCCTTCGGCGTCCAGCAGCAGCACCGCGTCTTTTCCCGCAGCATAGATCGTCCCGTTGTCGGCGATGGCCAGCGCGGACGGCTCCTCCAGGCTCAGCGGGAAACGCGCGGTCTGGCGGAAAGCCACGTCTTTGTCATCGACTTTCGTGAAGGGTTTCAGGTCGAGCTTGTAGGACGGACCCGGCTCATTGCCGCGGTCACTGGCGGCGATAATGACAACCAGCACCACCACGGCAACAGTAAGCATGGCCCAAAGCCATGCGGGCAGCCGTCCGGAGATTCCCTTTGTCGGTTCCTGTTGCATGCGCCTATTTCCCCGCCGCCAGCGAAACGCAGACCATCTGCGTCGAATCGCGCAGCAGCAGCCGGTCGCCCGCGATGGCCATGGGACCCCACGAATCCTGCCCGTGCAGGATCTGGGCCGTGGCCAGCGGCACAAAGCCGTCGCGGCTGACCTTGAGCATGGTCAGCGCGCCCTCGTCGTTCAGCACATAGAACTTCCCGTCGGCCAGCAGGTACGGTCCAAGGCCAAAGCGGTTGGTCTGGCCACTGGACCAGACCAGGTCGCCGTTGAAGTTGTAGCACACGAACTGCGAGCGCAGCGCGCCCGAGTCCTTCGGCATGATCCCGTAAAGCAGCCCGTCAAAGACAATGGGCGTCTGCTGTTCCGAGGTGATCCCGTCCTTCGGCCCGCGCTTGTACAGTGTTTCGGCCTTGAACGCGCCGTTGTCACCGTGCACCTGAACCATCACACTGCCCTCGCCGTACCCGGCGCAGAGCAGGATCTTGCCGTCGTTGAGCAGCACGGGGGAGGGGGCCACCACCTTGGCATTCCAGGGCACTTCCCACAGCAATGCGCCCGCATCGGCCGCCTCGGCCGACACCCCGGCCACGCCGCCCACGGCGCAGTAGACGTACATCTTCTTTCCCGCGATGGTCATGGGCATGATGGAAGCATGCGACATGTTCCACTTGCGCGCGTTCGGCGTCTTCCAAAGCGGCGCGCCCGTTTCGGCGTCCACCGCCATCATCAGCACGTCCGGCCCGCAGGGCGCGAGAATGACCTTGCCCTCGTCGATCAGCGGGCACTGGCCGGTGTACCAGAGGGGCTCTTTCGTGCCGTAATCCCGCTGCAAATCGATCCCCCAGCGGAACGCGCCCGACACGGGGTCGAGGCAGACCACATGGCACCGGGGCCCGATGCTGACCAGGCACTTGTCCGTCACGGACGGGACCGTGCGCGACATGCCGTGGTTGCGTTTCACCGAGATGGAATAGGAGTGCCGCCAGATTTCCTTGCCGTCCGCAAGGGAGAAGCAGCGGATGGCGTCCGACTTGGCGGCCTCGTCGTAGTCGACCAGGTAGACCCGGCCTGCCAGCACGGCGGGCCCGGCATGCCCCTCGCCCAGGTCCACCTTCCACAGTACGGGCGGCCCGTCTGCGGGCCATGCTTCCGCCAGGGGCGGCCCGTCCTTGCGGATGTTGTCAAAGTCCGCGCCGCGAAAGCGCGTCCACGCGCCCGGCAGTGTCGCCGCAACGCCGTCAAACTGCTCGAAGCGGCCTTTCAGATCGGTCTTCTTAATCTTCCCCTTTTCTCCGGCGGGCGTGCCGTCCGCGCCGGGCAGACGCACGTTCATCCCCGGTTCCGCGTCGTGGACGAACCATGTCCACAGGGCGGCACCGGCAAGAACGGCAGTGACCGCCAAGGCGACCACCGCCGGAATCGTTTTTCCTTCTTTTGAACGCATCCGATACTTCTGTTTGTGTTGGGCACGGCCATCAGGCATGGACGCCGCGCCATTTGCCTATTCGGCGCAACGCAGCGAAACCGGCCCAAGGAGCCCCGAATCTAGCGGGCATAGTTTATCAATTTGCAGCCTGCCCGATCCCGTTTCATCGTTAATCTCCAATTTGCATTTCTGCCAATCCGGGTTTCGGTGTTGCAGGTCAATCACCCGATTTTGCGACTTGTTGACAACCTCAAACCGCAGAACATTCTCCCCTTCCCTGAGAAACTTCGAAATGTCGAGTTGAAAGGGCGTTGTCCAAACGCATCCCGCAGGCGCGCCGTTGACGATAACCCTGGCGGAATCGAGGACCCGGCCGGCATCAAGGAACCACCTGTTCGCCGCATTGGCGGAACGGTTGCTCAAATCGCACAATTCCTGCTTTGCCAGCGTGAACCGCGTTTCATAGGTCACAACACCGCTGTACAGCGCCAGTTCGGGCAATTCAGTCCACGACTTCAGCGTGTCCGTCTTCAGTTCGTGCCGTTTCCCCTCATAGTCGGACCAGGCAAGGCTCCATGTGCCGCCAACGGCCTTTGTTCGGGTCTTCTCGCGGTAATCCATTGGCTGGACACCTTCGAGAACTTCATCCTTCCCCGTTTCCGCGGCGACCAGGAGTTCGGACGGTTCAAGAATCAAGTGAACCTGCTGTCCGCCCCCCGAATTGGCCCGGTATTCCGCCAAGAAGAGTTCGGAGCTTCGCGGATTCCCTACGAGGACCCGGGCGCAGTCTGTATCCAGATGCGCAAGGGGTATCCAAAGGTCGAGGCGTGCCTGCGGATTGTTGCTCTTTATCAGATAGGTTGCCCTTCCTTCCCGGTTCACGCGGTAGGTCGTCACCTGGCCTTTGACACCCTCTTCTGCAAGGCCGCATTGGTTGAGCATGCCGAGCAGTTCGCTGATATCCGCGGCAATGCGCACGCCCCCCTTTCCGGTCGTGCCGGATTCCGCCATTGCACGGAGGGAGGCGTTGCTTGCAGACAGGTCCTGAACCAATGGCAGGCCCTGCGGCGCGGCCACCGGTATGCGTTTCATGAAGACGATGGTGCCGCCATCGCGGGCCAATTGCTCCAGTTTCTCCAGCGTTTTCGTCCCGACCATTTCCGTTTCGGGAACCACCAGCACCTTGCACGCCACCTGGCCGATCTTGATGCGTCCGTTCTCCACCGCAGCCCGCTCGGTGACGAGGGTGTCGGAACAAAAATCCGTCTGCAGCCCGCAGCCGGTCAGTTCCGCGGCCAGTTCCCTTTTGACATCGGGGCGCTCGAAGGCGGAATTGGTGTTTCTCCACACGAAAGGCTGCCCGAACTTGAACCCTCCCAGATTCGGCATGTTCCAGAAGTCATGGATGGACCACAGCAGCAGCAGGTCCGTGTCCGGCACGGATTCCTGGAGCAGCAATTGGAGACGGCCGAAATAGTCGTTCAGGCAGCGGATATGCCGGAAGAAAGGCTGCGTTTCGCTGAAGTTGCCGCCCGCATAATACATGGGCCCGGGCCACGGCTCGTCAAGGGGGGTGAAGGGCACGCCATGATAAATCTTGTGGTTCACACCCTGCAGCAGGCTCTGATCGCCCCGCTGCCGGTAGAAGTCCAGATTGTCCTTGAAATTGTGCCCGGCCCCCCAGGTAAAAGCCTCTTCCGACACCAGTTTCTTGCCCAGAAAATGGGCCGGGGAGGTGCTCCATGGGCCGCCATCTTCTGGAATGTCGGCCTCAGCGCAGGTGTCGAGCGGGTTCGCCGGGTCGCCGTCATATTGGTAGCGCGTCACTATTCCATGCCCGTTGGCCCACCGGGTCCACCGTTGTACGAATTCCACGTGAAGCTGGGCCATTGTCTGGCGGTAGTCATGCCACAGCCGAATGTTTTCCGGGGTGCCCGTCTCCTTCAGGAACTGGTGCAGGTAGGGCAGGACGTCGTAATGATTGACCCGCTCGAAGGCGGCGAAAAAGTCGGGCGTTGTGCCGGACCGCCCCTCGTAAGAGTCGCAGTATAGCGCCCGGGGACGCAGTCCGGACAGTTGGCCGAGCATTTTGTCCAGCGGTGCCGTGAATTCTGTAAAGGCTTTGGGAGAGTACCAGTCGATGACGGGGCCTTGGGCCCCCTTTCCCCCAACATAAACATCGAGTCCGGTGTAGCCCATGCGGGCCACGAGCACACGGCACTTGCCAACCGGCAGAATGGACCAGACCGTCTGGCCGCCTTTTACTTGGGGTTCGATAGTTTTCGCGGCATCCTCCTGTTTCGAAGCGGTGGAGGAATCGAGGAGCGTGACTGCCTTGATCGGGTCTTTGCCCGGTTCATCCCGCAAAACAACGGGCTTTTCAGCGGTGACCTCCAGGTCCAGGAGCTCCAGTCGCCAATCGCGTTCCGAGTGTTCTTTGGACACCCACGGTCCGCCCAGGGGCCAACCGCCGCCCGTCGTGACATCGACAATCATGCCGAGTTCTTTGCCTTTGGCGAGCGTAAACCGAAAGACCTCAATCCAGCGGTCGGAAAGAAACGGAATGGAGGGGAGGACGGGATGGCTGTACGGATAAAGCGGACAGACCATGACGCCGCCGAATCCGGCGTCTTTCAGCATAATCATCTGTCGCTCGATTTCCGCCTCGCTGACACTGCTCCCGAGCCACCACCAGAAACAGGCGGGTTTCGCCGATGCGGTGGGATGATTCCAACCAAAGGGGTCGATGGCGGCATGCGGCGGGGCGGCGGCGGCGGGACTTGCCGTTGTTTCCTGTCCGGCCCAGGCGGATCCCGCGGCCATGGCCAGCGCCATGGCAATCACCGTAATCCATAAGAATAGCTTCATCGGCGGCATGGCCCCGGTTCTTTTCTTGGAGGACCCAAAAGCCAGAATTCTGAATCCTGAACAGGGGGTTCAGGAGTCAGAATTCTGAAATAGGAGGTCTTGG
>CAIXUF010000835.1 GCA_903922535.1 Candidatus Hydrogenedentota bacterium | reverse complement strand
CGAAAAAGCCCGCGCCGAGCGGATCACCGAGAAGCACTATGACGGCGCGGTGAAGGTACGCCATATTCTCGATGTGCTCGTCAACGACTACGGCGTGCGCGAAGTGCGCAAACGGGTCAGCGCGCCGTTTAAGGGGCTGCGCGTTGCCTCCTATTACGGATGCCTCCTTACGCGTCCGCCCGAGGTGGTGGCTTTCGAAGACGCAGAACATCCCACCTCCATGGATGATCTGGTGAAAGCGGCGGGCGCCGAGTCCGTGGACTGGCCGTTCAAGACCGAATGCTGCGGCGCGAGCCTTTCCATTAGCAAGACGGACGTGGTTAACCGTCTTGGCTACCGGATTCTGTCCATGGCCCACCGCGCGGGCGCCGACTGCCTCGTGGTGGCGTGCCCCCTGTGCCAGTTGAACCTGGACTTCCGCCAGGCGGAATCCAGGCAGGGAAAGGACGCGCTTCCCGACATTCCCGTTGTCTACATTACCCAGTTCCTTGGGCTGGCATTGGGCTTGAAGCCCGCCGACCTTGGACTTGACGCCCTGACCGTCGCCGCGGACGCCCTGGTCCGCAAGTGCGCCGCGTTGTCGGGCACGGCCGGTGGAAGGTCATGACCATGGAAATATCCCCACTCCCCACCAGCGCAACCGGAACTGAAAAGCCCAGCGGCGCGGTCCTGGTATGCGGCGCGGGCATCGCCGGCATTCAGGCGGCGCTCGATCTCTCGGCGGCCGGGTTCCGTGTCTATCTCATCGAAGAGACGCCCAGCATCGGCGGCGGCATGGCGCGTCTGGACAAGACGTTCCCAACGGGGGACTGCGCAACCTGCATTATCTCGCCCAAGCTTGTCGAGTGCATACGCGACCTCAACGTGGATATCTACACGATGGCGGATGTCACCCGGCTCGACGGCGATTGCGGCCACTTCACGGCAACGGTGCGGCAGCGTCCGCGCTATGTCGACGCCGAGAAGTGCACCGGCTGCGGCGAATGCTGGACCCACTGTCCGGTCACCAATGTTTCGGAGCCTGTTCCTGCTTTTGCGCCCAGCGAGATGCTGGGCAAAGAAGACCGCGGTTTCATGGACGGGCTGCTGGCAAAGTATCACGATGATCGGTCGCCCCTGTTGCAGATGCTTCAGGACATCAATGATGCCCGCGGCTACCTTCCCCGGGTTCTGCTGGAGGACTTGGCGCTCCGCCTCGAAACCCCGCTCGCTGAAGTGCTCCGGGTCGTCAGTTTCTACAACGGCTTCAGCTTGGAGCCCGTGGGCCGCCACACCATTGAGGTGTGTCTTGGCACCGCCTGCTTTGTGCGCGGTTCCGGCCTTTTGGTCGAGCGCCTCGAAGACCTGGTCGGCGTGCCCAGAGGGCACACGGACAAGGACATGCGTTTCACCCTGCGCACCGTGCGCTGCATCGGCTGTTGCGCGCTGGCGCCCGCCATGCGCATCGACGGCATCACTTTCGGCAAGGTTCAGCTTAACAAGCTCCCCGACTTATTGGATGAGTTCAAATGAGCACCATGATACGCACAGAAAGCGATTTGGCCCAGATTCGCGCCGCGGGCCTTTCGTCGCTTTATCCCGGAAAACTCAAAGTGCTGATCGGTTCGGCGAGCTGCGGGATTGCGGCGGGCGCGCGGAAAGTCGAGGCGGCGGCCATCGAATGCATTCAGGAACTCGGTCTTGATGCTACCGTGTCGCGCACGGGCTGCATCGGGTTTTGTCAGAACGAACCCCTGGTGGATCTCCTGTTGCCGGGCGGCCCGCGGGTCACTTATGGCAAGATGACGCCCGCGAAAGTGCGCCGTTTGCTGGAGGCCTATGCGGCCAACCAGGACACCCAGCCACAGTCCGCCCTCTGCCGTTTTGAGCGCGAAGAGCACACCGCCGCGAACGAAGTGCACGGTTACGGGGTCCCGTCAAACGGTCTCAGCGAAGTTCCCGAGTTTTCGGCGGTGCCCTTCTACAAGCCGCAACAGCGTGTCATCCTGCGCAACTGCGGCTCCATCGACCCCATGCGGATCGAGGAGGCCGTCGCGCGCGGCGCTTACCGGGGGGCGCTGCGGGCCATTACCACGATGACGCCCCGGGAAGTAATCGCCGAGGTCACCGAATCCGGCCTGCGGGGCCGGGGCGGCGCGGGTTTCCCCACAGGCACCAAGTGGGGCTTTGCCGCCGGTACCGAAGCGGATCAGAAGTATCTTGTCTGCAACGCCGACGAAGGCGACCCGGGCGCATTCATGGACCGCAGCGTGCTGGAGGGCGACCCCCATGCCGTCATCGAGGGGATGCTGATCGCCGCATACGCCATCGGCGCCAGTGAAGGCTTCATTTATGTCCGCAGCGAATATCCCCTCGCTGTCTCCACGGTCGAACACGCCATCGGCGAGGCGGAAGCCCACGGATTGCTCGGGGACGACGTTTTTGGCAGCGGCTTCGCGTTTCGAATCAAGGTGCGCAAAGGGGCAGGGGCGTTTGTCTGTGGTGAAGAGACTTCGCTCATTGCCTCCATCGAAGGCCGTGCGGGCGAACCGTCCCCGCGGCCGCCCTATCCCGCCGTGCAGGGTCTGTGGGGCAAGCCCACTATCATAAACAACGTAAAAACTCTTGCCAGCGTCAGCGCCATCCTGAGCAGAGATGCGGCTTGGTACGCCTCGATGGGAACCGAGAACAACCGCGGCACCACCGTATTCTCCCTTGTGGGCGCCGTCAAAAACACCGGCCTGGTCGAGGTGCCGCTTGGCATCACGCTTCGCGAGATGGTCTATGAGGTCGGCGGCGGCATGGCGGGCAAGCGTCCGCTCAAAGCCGTGCAGACCGGCGGCCCTTCAGGCGGCTGCATTCCCGAATCCATGCTCGATCT
>CAIXUF010000834.1 GCA_903922535.1 Candidatus Hydrogenedentota bacterium | reverse complement strand
GACCACCCGGGCCTGATGCGCAGGCGGATCAAGCGACACCGGGTCGTCGTACCAGACTTCTTCCCGGACATCTTTGACGGCGGTGACATCATGGGGCTCAAGGGCCTTCCGATCTAACAGGCATTCAAGTTCCACCTCACCCAAAGCCCGGTGATCCTGACCGCGAGGCACGTCACCCTCACAGCGTGGTCGCCACCTGACCGAACGCAATGCGGATGCCAGGTCGGGAAAGTAATCCATATCGGGTTCGTCTTTCCGACCGACAAGCGGAAGGGATGGCGGACAACTCTTTCGCCCGAGGTACATCGGCCAAATCGGCCGTGAGATTTTCTCGTGCAGGTTCCGCACCAATTCGGGGGCGCCTTGGAGGGCGACGAGAAAACTGGCGTCGGCAAGGTATTCCCGTCGGGTAATCAGGGTGCCCTTCGCACCGTACTTGACCTCGTTTTTGGCGGTTCGCAGGCCTATCCGGGCCCCGACGGTGTGGTAGTCCCACCAGCGGACGCCGGGGCGGTCGATTCGCACACCCATCGACAGGGTCGCGAGCTTCGACATTTCTTCGCCGGCTTCTCGACGCGACAGCCCCTTTGCGCAACAAATAAGTCCGAGGACGCCGGACTTGGTCGGGGCACCCATGCAACGCCGAATGATGAACTTGGAGTTGTCACCCCATGCCTGAAGCGAACCTTCAAGGCGAAGGAAGAGTGTGTTGAAAAGTTCGCTCATGGTCAGGCCTCCGTGTCCTTTCGGCCAGCATCGCAGACATCAGCCCATTTCAGACCTGTGACCCTTTCCACAAGAGTCGCTACAAGGTCATCAAGTTTGGCGAATGCCCTATTGAGCGATTGCCCGTCTTCACAGTCCCACTTTTCAAAAGGAACCGGCGGGAGCATCTTGTCTTTATCATCTTTCTTCCTGCTGCCGTCAACCTCACGCAGCCACGCCTGCAACGGATAACGGTAGAGAGGCAACGCGTGCCAGGAAAGCACCGACTTCACACCGTATGCTTTGCGCAGGTTAAAGACATGATCGCCAAACTGGGCAACACTTCGTCCCACAAGGCTTAGGCAATCGGCCGCGTCATCGGGCGGGTCGCCGAACTTGCGCACCGGCTCGGCGAAGGCGTTGGCGTAGTTGGTGGGGGTCTTGATATCCTTTATCTCGACAAGGATGCCGGATGGCTCGTTGTTGGCGGCGAAACTGTTCTGCTTTCCGCTTGGGGTGGTCAGGGCAGCGGCGCGAATGAAGTGACCGAGGGCCGCGGCGGCAAGTCGCTTCATATCGGCGACAACTCCAGGCCTCCTCTCAATCGCCTTGGCGTACTCCTCAAGTAGTTGTTGGTAGCGACTTTCATCCTCTTTGTATTGGGTTTCCTCTTTTTCATGCTCACTCGTCGCATCGGGTTCTATTCCCTGCGGCTTGCGTGGTTTCATGGGCTCACGAGGTTCCGGGCCGGACAAATTGGAGATGAGTTGGTCCCAGTCTAAGCAGAAATACTTATAGAAACAGGCGGAATTGTACATAGCCTCACCAACATGACCTGCACCGACACCCATGCCCTTGTCGTCCACGGCGGTGAAGTAGTCCACTTCGTTGACTGTCGCATGAGTGGATATCGCGTGTGCCACCTGCATAGCGGCCTCCACATCATCAAAG
>CAIXUF010000833.1 GCA_903922535.1 Candidatus Hydrogenedentota bacterium | reverse complement strand
GGAGTACAAGGTTCTTGCCAAGAACAAACTGGACGGGGAAAAGACGCTGTCCTCCTTCGCGGTTTCCAACAACCAGCTTTTCCTCCGCACGGCCACACATTTGTACTGCATTGGGAAGAAGTAGGCCCGCATAGCGCGAATACTTGCCATGTTATTGCGAGCCCCGGACCGCCGTTGGCGGAACTTCGCGGTCGGGAATTGGCTCGGTCGGCAAGTACCTTGGTGGTGTTCCCGGGTCAGGTAAATGGGACGCATGGGACGTATGGGACTTATGGGACTTATGGGACGTATGGAATTTTCCGTGTCCGGGACTGCCCCCTGTTTTGACAGGGGGGCCAAACCCGATGAGGCCCCCTGAAAACAATGGGCCTATACTCAGGCGTATTGCGGGCAAGAAACTGCCCGCTGCTCAGAACGTGTGGATTCTGGGAAAGGCGATCTCATAAGTCCCATGTCTTCGAAGCCAATGGCGGCACAAAGGCAGACGCACCCCAAGTGACTTTTCGTGACGAATCACCGCCAGCGATGCCCCGGAACCCGCAATGACGGATATACCTACCATATCCAGGGCCAGGATAAAGGAAGCCAGAAGGCAATGACCCAAGCCATCGTCGCAGCCGATGCTACCGCCCCGGCGCGGTAGTCGCCCGTGCACTGCGTCACGACGGCATGCACCGCCGAAAGCATGGCGAAAATAAACGCCCAAATGCACAGGATCATGCAGCCGAAGGCGGCATCGGGGCGAAGCACAAACAGCGCCACGCTCAGCAGCAGGATGGGCACACAGCGGGTCAGCGCGGACACGGCAAAGCGCTTGAACGCACTATTCAAACGCAGCTGCTCCAGTGTGCGGGCCCCTGCAAGAAACGGCAGCAGCAGGAAGGGGGCCAGAATGCACCAAGTGTCAATACGGCCCAGATGGGCCAGTCCGCTGGTAAACATGTGGCCGTCCAACACCCAGGACAACAGCAAGGCGAAGACCACGCTGAACACCATGCCTTTTCCCAAGGCGGAAAGGAACGAGCCCGAGCGAGGTGCATCGCCCGTGCCGGTGCAGCCCAGAAGCCGCCCCGCAATTCTATAGGGATTAATGCTCCAACTGCGGGTGGCGGATTGGGCACAGGAGGGACACTCCAGCCGGGGCAACATGCCCGCGGCGAGCCCGGCAAGCCAAAACACAGCCACGCAGCCCAAGACTGTCCCGAGCAGTGCGGCGGCCCATGAGCGCCAGGGGAATCGGACCGGACCGGGAAGACCCAGCGCCCCGTCGACCCACGCAACGATGTGCCCGAGCAGCACCGGGTCAAAGGGTTCCAGCGAATGGTCGCTGTAGGGGCTGATGATAACATCGGCCTTGTCACCAACGGCCGCCCGAGCCTTTTCGCCGGAAAACAGTTCCTCAAAGCGTCCCGCCGCGACCAGTGTCCTGCAGGGCGGAACAGGGCCGGGCAAGGCGCCCAGAGAGACAAAAGCGGAGACCCCGGGATCTTTGGCCAGCACCTCGGCCCCCGAAAAACCGCCCATCGAGTGCCCCAGATACGCCACGGGC
>CAIXUF010000832.1 GCA_903922535.1 Candidatus Hydrogenedentota bacterium | reverse complement strand
GGGATGTCTGTCCTTCACCCTGGGGGCGGCGGCGCAGACCCCGCCCGCGGCGGGCGACGCGCCCGGCACGATCCATGTCTTCAACGGCAAGGACCTGACCGGCCTGTACAAGTGGATCAAGGATCGCGGCCGCGACATCGACCCGAAGGACGTGTTCACCGTGAAGGACGGGGTACTGCGGATTTCCGGCGAGGAAATGGGCTGCGTGACCTCCACCGATGAATTCGAGAACTTCCGGGTGATCATGGAGTTCAAGTGGGGCGAGGTGACTTGGGCCGGCCGCAAGGACTGCGCGCGCGACAGCGGTATGCTGGTCCATTCGAAGGGTGAGGACGGCGCCTACAGCGGCATCTGGATGCACTCCATCGAATGCCAGATGATCGAGGGCGGCACGGGCGACCTGCTCGTGGTCGGCGACAACACCGACGCCTTCCAAATCACCGCGCCCACCGCCCCGGAACTGGACAACAACTGCGGCGTCTACAAGGCCGGCGGACAGCCCAGAACCATCACATCGGGCCGGATCAACTGGTGGGGCCGGGACCCGGAATGGAAAGACGTGAAGGGATATCGCGGCAAGCAGGATGTGGAAAAGCCGGTGGGGGAGTGGAACCGCTATGAATGCATCGCCCAGGGCGACAAGATCACCATCCTCCTGAACGGCGTGACCATGAACGAATGCTACAACGTCAAGCCGTGCAAGGGCCGCCTGCAGATCCAGTCCGAAGGCGCCGAAGTTTTCGTGCGCCGACTGGACGTGGTTCCGCTGGCCGTATCCACTGCGCCCGGCCCGGCAAAGTAGGCCGCGTTCCACCGCCATCTTTGGAGACTGTGCTGTTCCTCTGCGAACGCTGCGCCTCTGCGTTCAATGCTCTCCAATTCCTTATCGCAGAGGACACAGAGGTGCGCAGCGAGGGTATGGGTAAGGCGCTCCGCAAAGGACAAGCATAAGCACAACGCCTGTTGTCAGGAGGCGGCGCCGACGCCAAGTCTCCTGCGGATGAGGCTCACTTCAACCCCAGCGCCCCCAGCAGAATGGTTCCGAAGACGTAAGCCCATACCTGAAGGAATATGCTGCCTGCATCGCTCTGGGCTTTTTCGGGGATGTCGTTCTTGCGAACGGTCAGCGTCTTGATGTGCCTCATCGGTTTGCTCCTCTTGCGTTGCCAACCTGGAATCTATGGACGTTATGCACGATATGGACTTTATGGACGCCGAACGGTCCATATCGTCCATGCCGTCCATACGGTCCATATCGTCCATGATTGTTCTATTGACGGTAAGTGTCCACCCAGCGCAGTGTCAACGGGCCGTTTTCGGCCGTGAGCGCGGCTTCGGGCAGCTCAATTTGTATGAAAGTGAAGCAAAGACAGACGCCAAAGGAAGCCCACCGCCTGCCGTCCTGAGCGATCACTTCAAAGCCTTCCAGACTCGTGAACGGCCGGTTCTCTTTGTATCGCAGTCCAACGAGCAGCTTGTTGACGGGGCAGGTCGGATCAATCTGAACCGTCGCCTCGCCGGTGCCCGAGGGAGAGGTAATCAGCAGACGGGGCGCCGTGGCCCCCTGGTCCACAGTCCATTGGTCCCCGGAATTCTTGAGCGCGACCTGTATGGTGTCCGGGCAGGAGACGACCCCCTCGCCGACAATGCGGATGTTGAAGACTGCCGCGTTGGAAGCGGTAATGTCCGCCGTGACAGGCATCTCCGTGACCGCCTGCGTCACGATGGTGCCCGGCGCGGGCGGCGTGACCTTGATGGTCACGCTGACCTGTTCGGGAAAGGATTCGGCCACCAGGATGATGGGGGTGTCCACGGTGTAACCGCCAGTCGGAAAGGAGAAGCTGGCCTCCAGCCGCCACGCCGCATCGGCAAGCTGGTTCTTGGTCAGCGAACCCTCGAAGCCGTAAGGTCCGGACAAACCGTAGCCGAAGCGGCCGGACAAGGCGGTCAACTGGACGTTTGTGTTGCCTGTCTCGCCCTGTGCGCAGTCGCATCGGGGACATCCTCCCAGAAAAAGAGCGGCAAGGAGCATTGCCAAACACAAACCCGAACGCAACACAGCATGCATGTTCATTTTCTTCACCTCAGCCACTTTACCGGCAACCGCGCCGTTCGTTTCAACCCGGCACACACAATCTACCTGCGTGCCATCCACTTACTGAGAACCGATTTGAAGCACTCCCAACCGCGGGGCTAGGATCCGTGTCAGGTAACAAATGGAATCGGCCCCCTATTCACCGGAAGGAAACACGGAACGCATGAATGCGGCAAAACGCTCCATGACAACGCTTGCGGGCATCACTCTGGCAATCACCCTCTTCCTGTCAACGCAGGCCGCAACCGCCTCTGCCCAGGAACCCAAACTGCCCAAGAAGATCAAGCGGGTCGACATCGTCCACATGTCGCACACGGACATCGGTTTCACCGATCATCCGGCGGTCACGCGCGAGCAGCAGACGCGCTATCTGGACATTGCCATCGACGGCGTGCTGAACACGGAGAGCGCGCCGCCCGACGCCCGGTTCGCCTGGACCGCCGAGTCCGCGGTGACCGTGGACGACTGGTGGCAGAAGAACACGCCCGAGCGGCGGAAGGACCTGATCCGGGCCATCCAGACCGGCCGCCTCGAAATCGCGGCGCTCCCCATGAACCAGACCCCCACGCTCAGCGCCGACGAATGGCAGGCGGCGCTCCACTGGCTGCCGGAGGAAGTGTGGAACGCGGCCTCCCCCAAAACGGGGATTCAGAACGACGTGAACGGCTTTCCCCGGGCCGGCGCGTCGGCGCTGCTGAAGCGCAACGTGAACAACCTGTGGATGGGCATCAACCCGACCAACGGCCAGACCCCGTTTCCGGTGCCCATGTGCTTCTACTGGAGAATGCCCGATGACCGCCGCCTCTTCGTCTGGCTGGGCGACGCCTATCCGAACGGTTTCTATTATTTCTTCGCCGATTCCTGGCGGCACGGGCCCGTGCCCGAATCGACCGACACACGGTACCGTCCGCCCCGGCGCGGCGAATTCTATCCCACCGATGAGGCGGCCCTGCGCAAGGCCCACGTGCGGTTGTGCGGGCGGCTTGGAGAACTGGAGGCGCGGGGTTATAACTATCCGGTGCTCCCGCTCTCGGTGACCAATGAATGGCGCATGGACAACGATCCACCCTTCCTGGGTCTGGCCGACTTTGTGGCGGCATGGGACGGACTGGGCTTGCAGCCCGAACTGCGGATGACCACAGTGTCGCAGGCCATCGACGACGTGAAACCGGACATCGACGCCGGTCTGCCGGAATACACGGGCGAGTTCCCCGACTGGTGGGCGAACGGCTGCGCCTCGGGGCCCCGGGAGGTGGCCGCATCGCGCCGGGCCAAGCGCAACCTGACGGCCGCGCTCAGTCCCGTCTGGGGCGGGTCCGCCGACGCGAACACGCGCGCCACGGCCGACACCCTGCTGCGCGAACTGTGTCTCTTCGACGAGCACACCTGGGGTTCGGCGGACAGCATCGGGCTGCCCAGCGACATCGACACCCTGGGGCAGTACAATGAAAAGGCGCGCACCGCATACCATCCGCTGGCGATGTCCAAGGTGCTGCTGGCGCAGCGCGCGCGCACGGCCGTCTACCCCCTGGAGCACGGATACTACGTGGCCAACACGGCCCCCGGTCCGTGGAGCGGATGGATTACGATGAAGGCAACGGCCCTGCGCGAAAAGGTCAGCGCATTTGAGAACCCCCTGACCGGAGTCACCACCCCGGTGGAGCTGCTTCCCGGGTATGCCCAGTTCACCGCGCCCGCCAACGCCGGCGAGATGACGGCTGAGGCCGACAACGGCACGGTGGCCGACAACGCACCGGGACAACTCCTTCGCTTCTGGATGGAAAACGCGGGCCCGAGAACAACGGTTCGTCTTGTGCCAGGCGCGAAGGCAGGCGCTCCGGCGGCGTCCTCACCCGCGCCGACCGTTGCGGTGGATGACAACGGCTGGCCGACTTCGGTCCAGTGGCCGGACATGAACAAACCCCTGTTCACGGAGAGTCCGGGCAGCTTCGTTTGCATCGAACTGATCGAGCCTTCCGGGCGCTGGAAGTACAACGATATCCTTCAAGGCCGCGACGAGGCGCGCCGGAAGGCCGCGCTGAAGGAAACGGCCGCCGAAGCGGCCGGAAAGACCACCGTTGTCTCCAACGGCCACACCACCGTCTACACCCAGTCGATGAAACATCCCCGGCTCAAATGGATGACGCGCACCCTCGAAATTCACCACCGCGACACGCGGGCAGTGCTGACCGTCCGGCTCTACCGCATCTCATCGGAGTTGCCGGAATGGTTCTACATCGGCTGCGCAATACCCACCGGCGACACGCTGCCGGTGACCTCGTGCGGCGGATTTCCCTTTGTGCCTTTCAAGGACCAACTGCCGCACAGTTGCCGCGACTGGTTTGCCATCGACAGTTGGGCCGACTACGGCACGGCCGACGGCCACTGGCTGTGGATCACCCGCGATGCGCCGATTGTCAGCTTTGGCGGGCCGCAACCGCTCAGGCATTTGGAGGACGCGCCGCCCAGTCCAAACAGGGCCTATGCGCTGGTCTTCGACAACACCTGGATGACCAACTTTGTCGCCGACAGCCATGGCATCTTCGAGTTCCGCTTTGATCTGGCGTGGAAGGACTCGGACACGGTCAAAACCGCACAGGACGCCGCGAACCTGGCCGAAACGCTCCTGTCGGAGCCGCAGGTGATCATTCAGCCCGACCTCAAGGAAGATCCGGTCTTTATGGAGAGGCTGTACAAACCCTGACGGCCCGCCAAGGCATCGCAGGACAAGGCAGGCGGGGACGCCTGCGATACGTATCGCCGCCGTCTCGGCGGCCTTGTGCTTCGTTTTTTTGCCAAGAACGTGTGCTGGGTTTTACACCGCCTTTATTGCCTGTGCAACGCAGGGGTATATCGGCACGCAGGGATCACATGCGGTAACTTCGTCGCCCCGCCAGGCCAGCCGGAACTTCTTTTTGCTGACGGGCAATTCCTCCACGGTTTCCGTCTGGGGGAGATCGTGCTGAAGCGTGACGGGGCACCCGGCAACAACCTGGGCGGCATCGAGCACCAGGCAGGACCCGTCCCAATGCAGCGGCAGCGGCTTGTCGTCCGTGCGCATCTGGACCGACTCCCGTGCAGTCCATGCGGGAACGCGGACGCGCAGGGGAACGCTGCGTTTCGGCGTGATGACCAACGTGGCGGCGGCGCCGCGCTTTGACTGCACGGAAACGTCCGGCGTGTCGCAACTAAAATGGAGGTTGACCGACACCGTGCCGTCCGCCGCGGCGGTGACGATGTTATTGCTCACGTCCGACAGGCAGTGGAGGACCGCGGCAAACACGTCGAGAATGTTCCCGCGCCCATAGGGATGACTGTAAACGCCCCATGCCCCGTCGTTCCGCGGGTGGTCCGGGTCCTTCATCTGCGCGGGCAGCAGCCGCGCGCGGATGAGGCGCTCCGTGTCGTCCAGCAAGTCCGTCTGCCCGTCGCGCAGTCCCAGCCACAGGGCAAGCTGGACGACATCACTGCAGCTCCCGTGCTCGCCCACGGGATCGCCGTCCTCGTTGGGGAAGCGGCGTTTGCCCAGGTCGTGCGGCGACCAGCCGGAGCGGCTGATGGTGGTGCCCCACAGCCCGTTTCGGTATGTCTTCGCCACCGCGTCCACATACCGCCTTTCACCGGAGGCGAGCCCGTACAGCAGCAGTCCGCGCAGCGTTCCGCAGTACGAATGGTTGTGGCCCTCATGGGCGGGGTCGAGCAGTTCCGCGCGCACCCTGCCGCTCGGGTCAATCATGTTCCGCAAATGTACTTCGGCGAGGCGTCCGGCGAGTTGCATGGCCTCCGCGTCGCCCGCCGCCTCGCTGAACCAGACCATGGCCTCCATCGCGCGGCCCGTGGTTCCCGTCGAGTCGAACCATTGTCCCTCGGGAGCATAGGGGACCATCATCGGGTCTTTGTTCAGCGGCCTTCCCTCCATCAGCGTGTCCAGCCGCTTGTAGTCCAGTTGGCCGTCCGCGTTGAGCAGCCCGCCGATGGCCGTGATGAGTCTGTGCCCCTGGCCGCACGCCCAGTCGCTCTTGCGGTGCTTCACCAGTACCGTGTAGGCAAGCAGCGTTTCCCGGATGTTGTGCAGGTTGACCCGGTAGGCGTTGGGCGGACCAAACTCATTCGTCAGCAGCGCCGCCGGGTTGTCCGTCATCTTGCGCAGGTTCTCCAGCATGGCCTCCTCGGCCTGCCCGGGTATGGGAAGGCCGATGGCGGCCTCGCAGCGCAGCATCGCGTCCCACCACCGCCCCGTGTCATGGGCCATTTCATATCCGCCCGTCGGCAGCCAGTGTTCGTCCGGGTTAAGCCACGCCAGACAGCACCCGTGCACGCGCTCCATCGCGTTGCGCAGGGGGTTGTCCACGGGGTCCGCTTGTACGGCCTCCGCACCGGACGCAAAGCGCCCGAAAGGCAGAAAGGCGGTGCCGAGGACAGCGGTCTGTTGCAGGAAGACTCTTCGGCTGCTTTGCCTTTGAACCATGCCAAATCTCCTTGGGCGGCGGACGCGGGAAAAGAGAGCAGTTTCTGGCCGCGATGAAACTGCCGCCAATGGGCATTTAAACAGGACTCGCGCGCGGGTTTCAACCGGAGGAGCGTCTTGGGCAAGGAGAAGAAGGTCGGGACGAAAGGACGGGAGCACAACTATTTCGGTTGGGGTCTCCTGACTTGGTCATTGGCACCCGAGGAACAACAAGTGTGATTCGTGGGTAGAATCTGCTGGGTGGTGCCCGCGTCCCACAACTTCGCCGTGCCGTCTCCTGACCCGGTGAGTAGCTTCGTGCCGTCCGGCGAGAATACCACATCGTTAACGCTGTCCATGTGACCGGCGAACGTGCGAATCTTCTCGCCAGTGACAGGGTTCCAGAGTCTGGCGGTCTTGTCGTCCGCGCCAATGAGCACTTTCCCGCCATCCGGAGAAAAGGCCACGGACAAAACACTCGCCGGTGTATCCCAGAGGACAGTGCGTATTTCCGCGCCTGTGACGGCGTCACAGAGTATGGCCGCCCACTTTTCCAATCCCATCAGCACCTTCGTGCCATCCGAAAAATAGGAAAAATAGGGACGCTTCCCTATTTCCCCGTCGTGTCCCGTCTGGCGGAGCCAGTCAACCATGGCCTTCTCGATATTCTCGTCTGCCGGGATATTCATCCCGCCGCGGCACCCTGGAATATCGTCAATTCCGAGGACAGTGATGCGGCCGCGTAGGCGAGGGCCGCGCGAATATGCTCGGGCCGCAAATTCGGATAGGCTTCGAGCAGGTCCCCCTCAGTCGCGCCCTCGGCAAGATCTTCGAGGATCAGTTCCACGGTGATCCGTGTGCCCCGAATGACCGGTTTGCCGAGCATGACGTCCGGACGCTGCTCAATGTGCTGTCTCCAGTCCATGGGTTCGAGTCTCCTTTTTATCCGTCCTGCCGCAAGGCATTAGCGCGTGCCGACTTGCCTGTTGAGGCCCGGCAGACTTCCGTCGGGCCATGGGGAGGACGGCTTGAAACTACGGCGAAACGTCGGCCGCATTCATGCGAAATGGCCATAATTTGAATCTAGTAAAATATACCCGATCCCACCGGCGGACGCAACCGGTGTCAGACGTCCCTAATCGCCGGATGAATTGAGCAAGCGGCTCCGACCGAGCAGGAATGGCCTGGTGCAGCGGCCAGTCGAGAGACATAAGCGCTTGTTTCACAGGCCACCGATTGGGTGATAGTGCGACATGCGCGCTTGTTCTGGTTCCCGTAGGGAACGAATGTGAATAGCCGCGAGGTGAAACCTCCGGTGGCGCAGTATGCATGCCCTGTCTTCCAACCCTTTGGGTTGAATGTGGAGGACGAGTCAAAGGCGCCCTTTCACATTGAACCCCATTCGGGGTTCGTCGGTGTTTCCGGCCGTTTTCCGGAGGTT
>CAIXUF010000831.1 GCA_903922535.1 Candidatus Hydrogenedentota bacterium | reverse complement strand
GCCTGTCCAACTGGCTGGGCACGGACCCGCTCGGCCGCGACCTGCTTTCGCGCATGCTCTACGGCGGGCGCGTTTCGCTGCTGGTGGGGCTGGCGGCCACGGCCGTGTCGCTTCTGATCGGCGTGCTCTATGGCGCGACCTCGGGCTATCTCGGCGGGCGCATGGACGCGTTGATGATGCGCCTGGTGGACATCCTCTACGCGCTGCCGTTCACCGTGTTTGTCATCATCCTCATGGTGTTCTTCGGCCGCAATTTCCTGTTTCTGTTCCTGGTGATTGGCGCGGTGGAGTGGCTGACCATGGCCCGGATTGTGCGCGGCCAGGTGCTCACGCTGCGCCACCGCGAGTTTGTCGAGGCGGCCGTGGTCATGGGCCTGCCCATGTGGCGGATACTGCTGTTCCACATCATTCCCAACACGCTGGGCCCGGTCATCATCTACGCCACGCTTACCGTGCCGCGCGTGATGCTGCTGGAGGCATTTCTAAGTTTCCTCGGGCTGGGCGTGCAGCCGCCCATGAGTTCCTGGGGCCTGCTCATCAAGGAGGGGGTCGATGTCATGGAGGAGTATCCCTGGCTGCTCCTCTTCCCCAGCGTGGCCTTCTCCATGACCCTGTTCGCGCTCAACGCGCTCGGCGACGGCCTGCGCGACGCGCTCGACCCACGCACCGCGCGGGACTAATAGCCGCGCCGGTCGCGGCGAATGCGGTTCATGCGCTCGGCGAAGCCACCCTCCTGCTCGAATTTCTCGGCGAGCACCGAGAGCTGGCGGTCAAGCAGATGGCAGCAGAGATTGAGAAGGGAAAGGGCACCGTTTGCGGCGATTTGGGAGGAGGAGGGGATGGACGAACACGGACCTTCACGGACGGACACGGACAGATCCGAAGACGCCGTCTTTGGTGTTGGCGCGGCGTTCGTTTCTGCTTCTGTCCGTGTCGGTCCGTGTTCGTCTGTGTTCGTCCGCTCCCCTTTCGCCAAAGCCCGCTCATCGTCCACCCAAACCTTGAATTCCTCCACTGTCGCGCAGCGCCTAGCCTTGAATCGCCTCAGCGCCGGGTGCTCCGGCCCCCACATTTCCAACCCCCGCTGCCGCAGAAAATCCTCGTAATCCAGGCGCAGTTCCTCCAAACTTGCCCGGGCCGCGTTTGTCAGCGTCAATTCTATCTTCTTGGAGGTGCCCGACACCTGGCTGCCCTCGGCGATGTTCTGCACGCCGCTCCTCGCCGCCTGCACCCACTGCTCCTTCATCCGTCTTTGTCCGCGGCCGACATAACGGTCGCAGAAGCGGACCGTCACGTCGTATGCCAGTCGCGCCAGTTGGAAGCTCTTCAGTCTCCGATAACCCCCATGCTTCGGAATCAATGGTTCCCGGCCTGCCGAACTGTCACCCCTGTTCCTGTCCATCCCGTGCGCCCTTTCTGTCCTATCAACGTGCTCCTTTACTCCTTCGTCATCGCCAGCGGATCACCGTAGTCAAACACGGGCGTCTCGCCGCTCTTGGCGACCGTGCCGATGAAGTCCTGGGTGAAGTAATAGCCGCCATGGCCGTCGGCGGCGACGCCCATGCCGGTGCGGTTGAACTGTGGGCGCAGGATGTTGGCGCGGTGCGGGGGGCTGGCCATCCATCCCGCGATGGCGGTGTCCACCGGCGTGGAGGTGTTGTTCCAGGCGATGTTCTCGCCCGCGGAAACGTACTTGATGCCGGCGGCATCAAGCCGCTGAAAGGGGTCGCGCCCGTCCGGGTTGACATGGGCAAAGAATGCACGGGCCACCATGTCCTCGCTGTGCGCGCGCGCCACGGCGCGGATAGTCTCGTCCATGACCAGCGCCGACAGGCCCGCCGCGGTCCTTTGGCTGTTGATTGCATCCAGGGCGCTTTGTTCCATGGCCAGAATGGCCGGAGTCGGATGCGTATCCGGGATTTTCGGCGTGCAGCCGGCAAGGCTCAACGTCCCCGCCGCCAGCAGTGTCAGCCCAAGAAGAGTCATGGCGCGTGTCATGGTGTTTTCTCCTGCAAGATTGCCGACGGCAGTATGGGACAAGTCCCGGCCGTTGTCAATCCGGGGTTTGTCCGCATTCATGGGGATTTGCGCCGCCGCGCGGTTTGGCTATAATGACGGTCCAGGGTCCGCCCGCGGGGGCGGATGCATGTCCTGAAACTGTCGGCCGCGCGGCAGCGCGGGGAGAAAGGTTGTACAATGAGCGAAAAGTACGCCATTGGGATCGATTT
>CAIXUF010000830.1 GCA_903922535.1 Candidatus Hydrogenedentota bacterium | reverse complement strand
GGTGAAGGTCCCGGTTTTGGCTTGAATCTGGCGGAAGATGTGGTCCATGGCTGCGGCGGTCGGCTCGTCAATTACCACCACGCTCCCCGGCGCATCGCCTCTGGCAAGCTCGCATGCTTTGATCATCGCCTGACGCTGCGCGCCGGTGAAATTCGCGGGGACGGTCATGGCGACGTGGGCCGGTCGCTGGCCCGCGCACCGCTCGGCCTCGAGCAGAAGCTGCTCCATCATCATCGAAGCCAGTTCCATGGGCAAATATGCCCTTCCGCGGAAAGCCCCGGCACTGGGATTGGGACAGGTGGTCACCGCGTTCCAGGCCTCGGCCCTGTCGGGTGACTCACAGCGCTCTCTTTGGAATTCCCCGCAAGCATCACAGGTGGAACGCAAGACCTGGCCGTAGACGGCATCGCCGGGCGCATAGGTGACACCGTCGCCGACAGTTATGCGCCGTTCACGTCCCAGCAGGGCGCGTTTCACCGAGTTGACCACCCGTTCGGGGTCATGGACGCGGGACATATACCCCGCGGCCCGTTCCCCCATGGCAAAGAGTTCCGGGTCCAGAAAGGTCATCAGCGATGGAATGATTGCCGAACCCTGGCCAGCCGGCAGGACCGGGTCGGTGATGGCTATCGGAGGGTTGTTCCCGTCGTACCGGGCCACACAAGAGTTGACCGTGCCGAAATCTATCGCAAAGATTTCCTGGGCCTGCCCGGGCGGCTGGATCTGGGCCTGCCAGTCGGAGAAAACCCACTCGGGTCGTTGCAGCTGGTCCTTGCCGGTGCAGAAGGCCACGAATCCCGTCATTGGCCCGTTGGGCGGCGTCGGCGGCGCCGGCACCCGTTCGGTCCACCGTGTGGAGAAGGCGGCCACCAATGCCATTTCCTCGTTGCCGCCCACACGTCTTGGAAAGTAGGGCTCCATCCATTTGAGATAAGGCACGTGGAGCCGACCTTCGAGAAGCTCCCCCTCTCCGCTCCCCGGGCATGATGCGTTGATCTGCCGAAACACCACCAGCCTGGGCGGGACCGCGCCAAAGTCCACCATCTGCGTGACCTGCGGCCGTTGCGCCGCCGCGGTCACCATGGCGGACAATGTGAGGGGTATTCCGAGCGGCGCATTGTCCTGACCCAGAACAGACCGAGGGGTTTCCAGGTCTGTGACGAGAAACACGACCACTTCGGTGGTGTTGCCCGGACTGCCCGCCTGCACGCGCACGGAGAAGGGCACATTGCGTGTTTCGCCCCCATTGAGTTCAAATGCACCGTTTTGGCTGTCCAAGACATTGGCCAACAGTTTTGCATCTGTTCCCTGCGGTGCGAGCGACACCCGGCAACGGTTGTTTCCACGGTTGGAAAAGGAAATTACAGTCTCTGTTTCGCTGTTGTCAGGGAGCGTTCCCAGTAGAATTCCATCTGGTCCCGCGTTCACGGTTACGTTGGCCGCCGTCGATATGACCACGGACAACTGTCCGGACCGGAGGTTTTCCGCAGTGCTGGTAAAAGGAACGG
>CAIXUF010000829.1 GCA_903922535.1 Candidatus Hydrogenedentota bacterium | reverse complement strand
TGGCTGAGGGCGGGTCCGGCGATGTTCGCAGGAGTCCCGCGCCCCGCAGGGCGTGCGGAGTGTCGGGGTTGCCCCCGGAATAGGACGCTGTAAAGACGCTGAGTCACGAGATCGAACTGCATAACCAGGAGGAGTCCATAAAACTCCTGGGACAAAACGGCGAAATCCGCCGGCGCCTGCAGGAGCAGGCGCGGGTGCGCATTGTGGATCGCGGCGCCACGGTGGTGATCATCGGCGAGGAGGAGGATGCGGCGCTTGCCCAGACGGTGCTTGCGGGCCTGCTGGCGGCGGTGCGCGCCGGTCAGACGCCGACCGCGGATGATCTGGACTGCGCCGTAAGCCAGACGCGCGAAAGTGACGCGCGCCAACTGGGATCCCTCCTTTCGCAGCGGCCCGCGGCCATCCGCGAGGATGTGCATATCCGCGCCCGCACGCGGGGCCAGAAGAAGTACCTGGACACCATCCATTCCCACGAGATAACGCTGGTGGTGGGCCCTGCGGGCACAGGCAAAACCTATCTGGCCATGGCGGCGGCGGTGTCGGCGCTGCTGAGCAAGCAGGTCAAGCGGCTGATTCTGACACGGCCCGCGGTGGAGGCGGGGGAACGGCTCGGTTTTTTGCCGGGCGATCTGGAGCAGAAGGTGAACCCCTATCTGCGTCCGCTGTATGACGCGCTCTACGCCATGGTGGACATGGACCGGGTGCGCAGACTGATGGAGCAGCAGTGCATCGAGGTGGCGCCGCTGGCGTTCATGCGGGGGCGCACGCTTGATCAGGCGTTCATTATCCTTGACGAAGCGCAGAACACGACCGTGGACCAGATGCTGATGTTCCTGACGCGGCTTGGCCAGGGTTCCCGTGCCGTGGTCACGGGCGACACGACGCAGGTGGACCTACCCCCCGGCACGGTGTCGGGGCTGAGCGACGCGTGGAACATCTTGCAGGACATTCCCGGTATCGGCATGATGAAACTGGGCAAGGCAGACGTGGTGCGCAATCCGCTGGTACAGCGGATTATCAACGCTTACGAAGTCGATGGGGCGCGGTCGCCCTGCCGGGGTGGCCGGGCCGGACGTGAGGCATGATGGGCACGCTGAAAGGCGCCAAAGGTCAGTCTTCTGTTCCGGGGAGCGTCTCCACCGGCAACGGAAAAGGGCTGTCTGCCGCGCAGCGCTGGGTGAGGCGGGGCTTCTTCACGGTTTCCTTTCTGCTTTGCGTGGTCGCGCTGACCCGCGAACCCGAACAGGAGACGTTCTCCACGTCCGATCTTGAGGCGCCGGTGTCCAGCAAGGAAGTGCGCGCCGGCTTCTATTTTGAATCCGTGGACCAGCAGCGCACGCAGGATGCGCGTGACTCGGCCATGGTCAAGGTGCCCGACCACCTGCGGGTGGACATGGGCGTCATCAATGATCGGGCACGCGTTCTGCGGGAACACATCAGCCAGATTCGGGAATACCGGCCAAAGGTGCAGGAGGCGGTTGTGGCCGCGTTGCGCGAGTCCACCCAGGATCAGGATGCCTGGCTGACGGCGGAGCGGGCCGTGACCGCGCTGGTGGCGCAGTTCAAGCAGCGCGCGGAGGGCAAGAGTC
>CAIXUF010000828.1 GCA_903922535.1 Candidatus Hydrogenedentota bacterium | reverse complement strand
CGAACACTGCCGCGCCGTACCGCGTTGGATTCCACGATGCCGAGACTTCACCGGAAGGGTCGCGAAGCCGGAGTGAAATGCGGTGGTTTACTCCTGCGATTCCGCATCCTGTCTCCGCAGGAAAACATCGCCCGCGGAATCTCTTCCCTGATGGCAGTCCATCCCGGCCTTGATGGTGTACTGCGCGCCGGGTTTGCGTTCCGCCAGGGGCAGCGTGTAAACGAAATTGCTCTTGCCGGCGCCGCTCCAGCCCAGATGGGTGTCGCGCGCAATTTCTTTGCCGTCCTCCAGCAGCGCGGCCCATTGTATGGCGATGCCGTGTTCGCCTTTGGTGTACAGCAGGATGATCTCCTGCGCTCCCGCCTCCTTGATCAACGCGGAGGCATCCCATTCCAGCGCCACCGCGTCCGCGGTCAGGTCGGCCGGTTTCCACACGCCCAGGAGCGTGCCCGGTCCGCCCAGCGTCCAGTCCCGGGGAAACTTCACGCCCAGCAACGCCAGCCGTTTGCAGTGGTCTTTTTCCCTGGCGGCGAAGTCTTCCCAGTCGCGCTTGCCCCGTTCGGTCCAGCCCACCTCTGACAGCGCCACCAGCCGCGGAAAGATCATCTGGTCGGCCTGTGGTTGCGGCTGGTTCCATGCCGGCGCGCAGGGGCCCAGGATGCGGCGGGCCTGTTCCTCCGTGAGCCCCTCCGGCATGGGCTCGTACTTGTACACAAGTTCCGTGTTGCGCGCGTCGCCCAGGTCAAAGTAGAGATGGCTGAACGGCGAGGCGATGACATCATGCCCCGTGCCCGCCGCCTCGGCGGCCGGGTCCACGGGCGTGATCACCGTTTGAAAGCAGTCCATGCCGCCCTTGTAGTGCCATTGGTTGACCACGGCCCCGGCGGGGTAGTTGCCGTGCCAGGACAGATCGTCCCAAAGCACCGGCTGGCGCCCTTTGGACACGACGAAGCCGCAGACGCGCTGAATCAGGCGGCGGTAGAGCAGGTATTTCTCCCGGTCACCCAGGCAGTTCGCGAAAAGCGCCTTCAGTTCGCCGCTGTCCTCGCCCGCCGCCCGCGCCGCCTGCGCCTGCTTCTGGCAGTCCGGGCATTCCTTCCAGGCCAATCCAAAGTACTCGTCCCCGCCCAGATGGATATAGGGCGAGGGAAACAGTTCCATGACCTCGGCAAGCACCTTCTCGATGAACGCGTAGGTGCTTTCGGCGGCCGGACAGTACTCCGCCCATTCATAGCATTTTCCGTCCCATGCGCGGCTGCCGGTGCGCAGGGGGTTGTTGGGGCACATCAGTTCGGGATAGGCCGCCAGCACCACCGCCGCGTGCGCCGGCAGTTCTATCTCCGGGACCACGGTCACATTCCGCGCCTCCGCGTACCGGACAATGTCACGGATATCCTCATGGCTGTAGACACCCCGCGCGCGCTCGGGGCTTTTCAGGGGCCACTTGTCCATGTTGGTGAGTTCGGGATAGGCGTCGATTTGCAGGGTCCACGCCTCGGAGTCGGTCAGGTGAAGATGCAGCCGGTTCATCTTGTGCAGCGCGAGCAGGTCGATGTAGCGCTTGATGTAGTCCTTCGTGAGAAAGAAACGGGCCGGGTCGAGCATGAGGCCGCGCCATGCGAAGCGGGGCGCGTCCTCAATCCGGACACAGGGAGCCTTCCATTCAACGCCTTCGACCCTGATCCGGCTGAACACCTCCACCGGCAGCAGTTGAAGCAGCGTTTGGCAGGCGTAAACCAACCCGGCGGGCTTGAAGGCGCGAAGCTCGGCGCGTCCCGCTTCGACGTTCAGCGAGTATCCCTCGCCGCCCAACCGTTCAAGCGCCGGGTCCATGCGAAACACCACACCTGCGGGCGGTTGCCCGCCCTCCTGGAGGGGTTGAACCGAAAGCGTGAATCCCGTGGCTGTCTGGAGTGTTTCGGCGAAGTGTTGCGCGCAGGACCGCGAAACTGCGTCGGCCGTGATGGGTGTCTGCGCGTCGATCAAGAACGCTCCCACACCGCGCGTCACTTGCGCCGGCCGGGGAATGATCGACAACGGCGCCGGTTCCGCGCCCCGGGCGGCCGTCACGGCCAGCACACTCATGGCAAGAATGAAAGGGGCCCAAATGCTTCGGAAGGACATGGCTGTTTCTCCTTGTTGCCGGCATTTCCATCTCGGATGCCGGCAACAGTTTCCATTGAGCCCGCACAGAATACTGTTTTTGCACAGGCCCGGGCCAACGGCGGCAAGTTCCGACGCTTCTGTCTTCATCCCGTCTTGGCACCCGAGCCCAGACCCTCTCTCCCAAGTCTTGCATGGAGGCTGGGCGGCATCCATAATACCAGCGTCCGCCAGGTCAGCTGTCAATGAATGGGCGGCACAAGGAACATCGGATATGTCAATGAGCGACCACTGGAGGGGCCGGGAGGATCTGCTCCGTGAAGTGGGGGAACTCCGCCGACGGATCGGGGAGCTTGAATCGCAGAACGCCGTACCGCGCCCGGCCGGCGGGGAGCGGCTGCGCGAGGAGTACCTGCTGGCCACGCTCGAATCCACCGCCGACGGCATTCTGGCGGTGGATGAGAAGGGAAAGGTCGTCTTCGTCAATGGCCGTTTCGTGGGAATGTGGCGCATCCCGCTGGAGCTTGTGGAACGCGGCGTGGACGAGGAACTGCTTGCCCATGTGCTGTCCCAGTTGCGCGACCCGGATCAGTTTCTGGCCAAGGTCCGGGAACTCTACCAGTCCGAACGGGAGAGCTTTGACACCCTGAGGTTCATCGACGGACGTGTGTTTGAGCGCTATTCGCGGCCGCTGCTCCGGGAGGGGCGGCTTTCGGGCCGCGTGTGGAGTTTCCGCGACGTCACCGAGCGGCACGCCGCTGAAAAGGCGCTGCAGGCCAGCGAGGCGCGGTACAGAATGGTCACCGACCTGATGTCCGACTACGTCTTCAAAATGGAGGTGGGCGCGGACGGCGCCGTCACGATGGAGATGGTCACCGAAAACTTTTATGACATCACCGGTCTCGGCCTTGCGAACATCCAGACGACCGACCTCTGGGCGAAAATCATCCATCCGGACGATCTGCCGGGCCTGATGGAACTGCTGCGAAAACTGACCGCCGAAGGCGGAACAGCCCAACTGGAATGCCGCTCCTACGTGCGTGGCGGACGGATGCGCTGGGTGCATTTCGCCGCGCAGGCGATTGCGGACGCGGAATCGTCGCGGACCACCGCGATTGTCGGGGCGGTGAAAGACATTACGGACCGAAAGAGGGCCGAGGAGGAGCGCCTGCGTCTGGAGGCACAGATGCTGCACGCCCAGAAACTTGAAAGCCTGGGAATCCTGGCGGGCGGCATCGCGCACGATTTCAACAACATACTGGTGGCCATCCTCGGCAACGCGGACCTGGCGCTTCAGGACATGCCCGCCCGGTCGTCGGCGCGCCCGCTGCTTGAGGACATTGACAAGGCCGCCCACCGCGCCGCGGACCTGTGCAGGCAGATGCTCGCCTACTCGGGAAGGGGGCGCTTCGACGTGAAACTCCTCGACCTGTCCGAACTCGTCCGGGACATGGTCCAAATACTCGGGGCGTCCCTGTCCAAGAAGGCGGCCTTCAACTGTGATCTGCCGCAGGGACTGCCGCTCATCGAGGCGGATGCCAGCCAGGTCCGGCAGGTGGCAATGAATCTGATCATCAACGCCTCCGAGGCGATTGCCGGCGGAAGCGGCGTGGTGGGCGTGAAGACGGGGCTGGTGGAACGCGGCAGGAAGCTCCGCCGCGCGGCGTATTTCCACGGGGAACTTCACGAGGGTCCCTGCCTTTTTCTGGAGGTTTCGGACACCGGCACCGGGATGGACGGCGCGACGGTGGAGCGGATTTTTGACCCGTTCTTTTCAACCAAGTTCACCGGACGGGGACTGGGCCTTGCCGCGGTCCTCGGCATTGTGCGCGGTCACCGCGGCGCGCTGCAGGTTCAAAGCGAGCCCGGGAGGGGCACCGTATTCACGGTGTATCTTCCCCTCGCCCCGGCCCCGGCGGCGCCGGCCGCCGAAGGCTCGCCCCAACGCAATGGCTGGGTGGGAAACGGCACCGTACTGCTCGTGGACGACGATGCGCACGTGAGAAGCGTGGCCCGCCGCATGCTGGAGCGGCTGGGGTTCGAAGTGCTGACCGCGTGCGACGGCCGTGAGGCGCTGGATCTCTTCCGCACGAACAGCGGCAGGATACAGTGCGTCCTGCTTGACCTCACGATGCCCTGCATGGACGGCGAGGAAACGTTCCGTGAACTGCGCAGCATTGATCCCGATGCCCGCGTGATCATCAGCAGCGGATATTCGGAACAGGAAGTCGCCCACCGCTTTGACGAACAGGGGATGAGCGGCTTCGTCCACAAGCCCTACAAGATTGACAGCCTTGCGGCCACCCTCAAGGCCGTGCTGGGCGGTTCGGAAAAGCGCTAGCAGAATTCAACATGGACGTCACTTTAGTATTGTCCCCCCGAATTCCCGCGGGGTGCGGTGGTGTCGGCGCCTTTGCCGCGCGGGCATCGTCGGTTCAGGAGAGTGAGGTATAATGGGACCAAAGGACATGAAGGCGAATTTCGAGTGGGACCCGAACAAGGCCCTGGGCAACGTGCGAAGGCATCAAGTCCCGTTTGAGGAAGCCGCCACGATATTTGACGATCCGGAATTCATCACGGTGGTGGATGAAGCGCACTCGGTCGATGAGGAAAGATGCATAACCATCGGGTTGTCGGGCATCGGCCGCCTTCTGGTGGTGGCGCACACCGAACGGGGAGACGCGATTCGGATTATCAGCGCGAGAAAGGCTACGAAAAATGAAGAGAAATTCTATCAAGAAGCAGGATGATTGCGATCTGCAGGACGAGTACGACTTCTCGAAGATGACTGTCCTGCCGAGGGG
>CAIXUF010000827.1 GCA_903922535.1 Candidatus Hydrogenedentota bacterium | reverse complement strand
TTGCAGGGTCAGGAAAGGTCAGGCAGCAGCTGGCTTAATTTAATGCGATTGCCCTGGGCCACAGGGATCAGGCGTACTCCGGGGACAGGGGAAGGGTGGCCCGCCGCTTGCGTCGGCGGCTGTCGGTCGGCTAGACTGGTCGGACACTCAAACGTGCGGGAATGACACGCCCGCCTGGTGCTGAAAAAACCGGAAATCCGTTTCTATACCCATGAAAAACCCCCTAATTCTGCTTACCAACGACGATGGCATCCGCGCACCTGGCCTTGCGGCGCTGGCCCAGGCACTGGATGCGCTGGGCGAGGTGTGGGTCTTCGCGCCGGATCGCCAGAACAGCGCCGTTGGACACGGGGTGTCGCTGCATCGTCCCCTTCGGGTGGAACCTTTTGCGCCGCGCTGGTTTATGGTGGACGGCACACCCACGGACTGCGTCATGCTGGCGGTGCGGGGTCTGCTGCCGAGGCGGCCCATGCTGGTGGCATCGGGAATCAACTCCGGGGCCAACCTGGGCGACGATGTCACCTATTCCGGCACGGTGGCTGGTGCCTATGAGGGAATGCTGCTGGGGTTGCCGGCCTTCTCCATTTCAAATGTGGGCTATCAGCCCCAATTCTGGGAACCGGCAGGCCGGGTTGCGGCCCGCGTGGCGGCGTATATCCTGGAAAAGGGCCTCCCGCCGGAGGTTATGCTCAATGTCAACGTGCCGGACTGCCCAGATGAAGAACTGGCGGGCCTTTCGGTGACGCGCATGGGCCGACGCAATTATCAGGACGAAATTGTCGAACGGAAGGATCCGCGCGGAAGCCGGTATTTCTGGATTGGCGGGGCGCTGCCGGATCATTATGCGGAGACAGGAACGGATTTTGCCGCAGTGGAGGCAAACCGGGTAAGTGTGACGCCGCTATGCCGCGACATTACCGCGCACGGCTGCCTGGAGAGTCTGCGCACCGCCCTTGAGCAATCCTGACGCGACAACACCCCTCCCCCCGCCCCAGGCGAAACGCAGCACCTTTGTCATCCTGAACGGAGTGGAACGCCGTGAGGATCTTGTTCCTGCGCCAGCGTCTGACTGAATCAGAACTGGTTCTTGTAGGCCTCCACACCCTCCCCCATTTCCTCCGCCGGTTCCCAATAGGTCGCATCGGCGGGGAGCCACGCCCGCTTGAGCGGGTCTTCTTTGCGGCCCAAGCGCATGATCAAACCTGTGGGCGTGATGATCAGCCACCACGCAACGGTCAGGAAGACACGGGTCATGAACCAGTTGAGCGCCTCGGCAAGCTTCATCCACACCACAAACACAGGCTGCAGCACACGGGGCGCGACAAGTCCGAGCACGGCGAGCACGGCCGCCGCCACAAAGAATCGGATGGGAAAGTCGCTGAAATGGTGGATCGCCCAGCGCAACAGGCCGAGCACGCAAAAGGCCGCCGCCATCACAAGACCGAATTTGCGCTGCTCTGTGCGGCTGCCGGTGTCAGGTTTTACCATAGGTCGTGCCGTCTCCGGACTCTAGTCCAGTTCAAATTCCCTTTTCCAGTCAGACTCATCCTTCCAAGGCTCCTGGCGGGTCTTGTCGAGCACGAAGGAGCCAATGCTTAAATAGTCCATGTGGGTGCGCATGAAGCAGGTGAAGGCCTCTTCCGGCGTGCAGACGATGGGTTCGCCGCGCACATTGAAGGACGTGTTTATCACGATGGGGCACCCGGTCTTCGCATAAAAGGCATTTATCATGTCGTAATAGACAGGGTTGTCGTTGCGGTCCACGGTCTGGATGCGGGCGGAATTGTCGACATGGGTGATCGCCGGAACGCTTGACCGGACCACCTTGAGCTTGTCGAAACCGCGCGCGGCCTGCTCTTCGGCGCTGAGCGCGCGCAGATGCTGCGGCAGCACGTCGGCCACCAGCAGCATGTAGGGGCTTTCATGGCCCCGCAGGTCGAACCATTCGTCGGTCTTGTCGGCCAGAACGGACGGGGCGAACGGCCGGAAGGACTCGCGGAACTTTATTTTCAGGTTCAGCACGGACTGCATCTCGCGCGACCGCGGATCGCCCAGAATGCTGCGCGCGCCCAGCGCGCGCGGGCCGAATTCCATGCGCCCCTGGAACCAGCCCACAACCTTTTGCGAGGCAATCAGTTCCGCAACGACGCCGGGAACCTCCTCGGGTTTGTGGCGGGTGTGGGGAATGCCGCGCCCGTCGAGAAAGGCCTGGATCTCGTCGTCCGTGTAGTCCGGCCCCAAATAGCTCGCCTTTTGCCGCCGCGAATCGGGGGTGCGCGGATTGTCCAAGATCTGGTGCCATGCAAACAGGGCTGCCCCGGCCGCATTGCCCCCGTCGCCGGCGCAGGGCTGTATCCACAGGTCCTCAAAGGGGCTTTCGCGCTGCAGACGGCCGTTCGCGACGCAGTTGAGCGCCACGCCGCCGGCAAGGCACAGCTTCTTCATGCCGGTCTCGGCATGCACGTGCCGGGCAATGTTCAGCATGATCTCTTCGGTGACGATCTGGACGGAGCGTGCCAGGTCCATTTCCCGCTCCGTAATCCTGGACTCGGGCCTGCGCGCGGGGCCGCCGAACAGGGCGGCGAAACGCGCATTGGTCATGCGCAGCCCGGAGCAGTAATCGAAGTACTTCATGTTCAGCCGAAACGACCCGTCTGCACGGATGTCGACCAACTCGCGTTTGATGATGTCCACATAACGGGGCTGGCCGTACGGCGCAAGGCCCATCAGCTTGTACTCGCCGCTGTTGACCCTGAATCCGGTGAAGTAGGTGAACGCCGAGTAGAGCAGGCCGAGGGAGTGGGGAAAGTTTATCTGGCGCAGGATCTTGATGCGGTTGCCCTGGCCCGTGCCGTACGCGGTGGTGGCCCATTCGCCCACGCCGTCAACGGTGATGAACGCGGCCTCCTCCCAAGGGCAGGGAAAAAACGCGGACGCGGCGTGGGAAAGATGATGCGTGGAAAAGAGCACCTGGCCTTTGAACCCAAGCTCTTTGCGGATGGTGCCCCGCATGAACAGCTTCTCTTTCAGCCAGGAGGGCATCTGCTCGTAGAAAGACAACAATCCCCGGGGCGCGCCGGACAGGTAGGTCATCAGCAGCCGCTCGAATTTTACGAACGGCTTGTCGTAGAAGACGACCTGGTCCACGTCTTCAATGGTGATGCCGCCTTTGCGCAGGCAGAAATCCACTGCCTCCCCTGGAAAAAGCGGATCGTGCTTCTTGCGAGATCGGAAGAGCACACG
>CAIXUF010000826.1 GCA_903922535.1 Candidatus Hydrogenedentota bacterium | reverse complement strand
GGCGCCCACAACGCGGATGACCGAGAGCGGCTCGCGGGGTAGGAGCACATCAAAGAAGGCATTGGGGATATTCTTGCGCGCGGCCTTCGGGCGGGACACGACCTGGCCGGCCTCCTGTTCTTCCACGAGCGCCGCCGCCGGATAATAAAACCCACGGAACCGCGCCGGGACGTCCGTGTAGCGGCCGGCGGCGTCCCAGCACAGTTCATACAGCGCGTTCTGCACCGCCAGGCCGGTCAAGTGGGGTGCGGGCGACTGCACGCAGCGCAAGAAGTGCCCGGCGACGGCCTCTTGGAGCGTTTCACCGATGGCCCCGCGCGAAATCCCCGCCTGTTCGACGAGTTCCCGATAGGTGAACTGCAACTGCTCCCGCGTGGGCTGGCCGTGTGCATCCACCCAGCCCAGCAGCTTGCGCAGCGCGTAGCCGACCATGCGCACCGTGCCGCGCGAGTGGTGGGGAAGCACCACGGTGAAGAACTGGATGGGCACGAAGGTGAGGTTCGCCTGAAAGTTGGGGAAGCCGGGGAACTCGGGCGCGGGGGTCACGGGGATTACTCCTGGAAAGTTGCCACGGGCGGTCGCGGCGGTGAGGTGGCCGGCGGGAGCGTCCGCCCATGGCGCTCCGCGTGCTCGCGCACAATCTGATTGATGCAAAAACTGCGGTCGCGGTCGTCCTTTTCTGCCAGTTCCCGCAAATACTCCAAGACCACCAGTTCCAACGTCACGCCCGTCGAGCGGGTGCTGCGCCGTCTGCGAATGTTCATCGTTTTTCTCCTCCTTGTGTTAGCGATGAACCGGTCGTAGCACACCTCGCCCGGGCCTGACAAGTGATCTTCGTGCGCGGCCATTTTCTCGTGTGGCCGGCCGCCCAAACCGTGTTAGAAGCCGTGACAGTGGAAGGTTTTGACTTCCCCAACGTCAGGCAGTGCCAGCGCATTCTCTGACGTCGTTGTGACCGGCATTGACACCCGCCAAACCTGGCTCACCACCAGGCGCAGGGGACGGGCTTACCCCCCGTCACGTCAATGTCCCGTAGAGCGTGGTGCATCGCGAGATGCCCGCCACGTTCGAGGGAGGCTTTCAAGCGTAATCCTCTGCCACCAACAGAGAGTAATCCTTGGATTCTATCCCATGCAGACGGTAGCAAGTTGAATGCGGGCGAGCGGGACACGCCGGTGACTGCAAGGTCATCGGTCGGTATTGTCCAAAGCGGGTGCGTCGTGCCCAAGGAGCACGGCAAATCCCCCGGCGGGATTCGGACCACAGCCGCAAGGCCAATCGGGTGCAAGGCTCGACAGGTTCGATTAACGCACGCTGGCGTCGGGAGCCGGGCGGTGGGAACACCGACCTGCCGGAGGCTGACAACCTCCGGGGTTTCGCTGAAACAAGGCGAACCGTGAACAGCTCAACGATGAGAGGGGCATTAAGCCCTTGCCAGTAAACGACAGCAGAGACGGAGCCGGACGAGTGACGTTTGACCAGGGTGGGTAAGGGAACGCTTCTGTATTCTGTTCCCTGAAATCAGCGGGCCAAGGCCGCTGGAAACTATGCCGGAGCGGGAGCTTCGGACATGCCTGAGGAACGCGGACGCACAGGCGTCCAACTGACGTGACTGCTGTGGTGAAGGACAGGAATAACCGCGCAAGGAGTGGGGCGGCCGGAGTGGTATCCGGTGCCGGGAGTCAACCGGTGATTGAAACGCCGCACTCTGATGAGAGTGCCCCGAGTAGGAGCAGGCAAAGCCTGCACCCATGGTTTTCGGCCTTACAACCGGAAGCTGGGTGTTTCTTCAGCAAGGCAGTTGAAGGAACGGGTGCGCGCTACGGGTGGTGCCGGGCGCAAATGCACACACGAAAGGGGTGACGGGATGACCGGTCACAACGACGTGGTGGGCGGGTGGAGTTAAGGCTCCATCCGCCCGCTACTTGACCGACAGAGAACTGTGTTCCGGGGAGCGGGTCTGGGGACAGGCACCGCTCTCCGGAAGGCAGCCATTTTATGGGAGCAACCATTATGACTGGGTGAAAGGAAAGGATGTTCGCCGCCGCTACCGCCATAGGATAGGCAACGGCAACGCTGGAATACAGCGCGCGCGCCGCCCTCGCCCGCCCAGGAACCTGCGCTTTGCGCGAAACATAGGTTCTGCGGCGGGCCAGCGGGCGACGCGCTATTCAGCAGTGGGCCGGCGACCATGAGGTTTGGCAAAAAGGGTTACGGCTTTCGGGAGGTTGCGCCGCTTAAGCAACCTCCCACCCTGAACACGCCATAACACCGTTTGGAGGTGTCGTATGGCCTATCGGTGGGTGGCGACTTCGGTCGCGGGTTTCGTGCAGCAACTGGCGGTCGGTTACATCGCCAACGGGTATGTGTTTTATGTCACGGGGAAGATCCCTGAACGCAAAGACCCGGCGGCGGTGGACCGCAAGCTGATCGCGTTCTATGGCCTCGACGCGTCGAAATGGACGCGCGCGCGCCAGCGCAAGCAGGGGCGGGCGAGCGTGCAATACCTGCGCTTCGGCCGCTGGTTCGTCCTCGTGGCGACCCATGGGGAACATCCCTTCTTCGCGGCGGAGGGCAAGGAGATCCGCGACTTCCGCCGGCAGCCGTGGCATTTCCTGGGCTATGCCCTCGGCTGCCGCAAAGGGCGGGATGGGGCGTGGCACGCCTCGGTCCGCATCGCGCGCGAATGCTTCGGCGAGCTGAAACAGCGGTTTGCCGCCCTGGCCGTGCAGCGCTCCGTAGAGGAGTTGCGCCACGAGTTTCGCCGAATTGAATTCGAGCCTTACGCGCCCGTGCGCGATCAACTGCGCATTCTTTTCCGGGCCGTGAACCGGCGGCGGCAAGCCGCGGGTCTGGAACCGGTGCCCGGGGAAGCGCTCCGGCGGCGGCGCATACCGGTGCGACCATTTGCAAACCCCGAGGAGGGGGCCAGCGCGCACGATCTACAGAAGCCGCGCGGAGGGTCTTGAACCAAGGATTGGCTTCAGGAGCCAAATTACTTCCGCCGCATCAGGGTGGCGAGCTCATTGATCGCGTCACCCAACTGGAGCACGGTAAACTGCAGGGCGGCGATCTTTTGAATGGACCAGGCCTCAAATATCTTGCGTGGATCGTGGTCGCCCGGATGGGTGGCC
>CAIXUF010000825.1 GCA_903922535.1 Candidatus Hydrogenedentota bacterium | reverse complement strand
TCGCCCCATGTCGTAATCACCTTACTCAGCGCATCCGTGTACTCAGTCAAGGCTTTCCGGGACGCCTCCACCTGTTCGCGATGCCCCCGGAAAGCGCTGCCGATGATTTCGATACCCGCCACCGCCAGAGCGATCTGTGGGTTTCCGAACATCAGCGCACCGACCACCGACCCAAGCTCCTGCCCCCCATGCCGATCCCCGAGGATGTCGCCAGCCGCCATTCCCGCCGCGTGGCCGAGGATCATCTTGCCGCCAAAGCCCTTCAACCCCATGCCGTCTTTGCCTCCCTCAGCATCCTTGATCTTCTTCTTCTCGATCCGCTCCACTTCCTCCATGCCCTTGATCGAGTTGGCGACGACGGCGCGATCGCCGGAGACCTTCTGCTTGACGCCAGCGGTGTACCTGTCCTGCATCTTTTGCGCCAGCCTCGTTTGCTCGGAGGCGTTTTCCTTTTCCAAGGCGGCTGCTTTTTTTGCGTCCTTCTGGTCTGCCGCCCATGCCTCGTTGTGCAGTTGGATGCGTTCCTTCTCAGCTTTTTTGTTGATTGCACCAGCATCCTGAGCAGCCTTCTCGCGCGATAGGATATCGGCCTTCAACGCCGCCGAGCGAGCCTCCCTCTCCTTGTCGATATAGGACGTTGCGATCTTGTTTGACTGCGCCGCCTGAGCGAAACGCGGTTCCTCCGCGGCCTCCACGATCTTCGTATGCTCTTGTTCCCATTTGTCACGTTCGGCATACTGTTTCTTGCTCGTCTCCCATGACGCCGCCTCAAACCGCTTCTTTGTGGTTTCGGAAGCGAGGTATGCCTGCACGCCTTTGTCGTATGAGGCTTTCATGTCTTCTGCCGGAACTCCCATTTGTTCGCCGCGCTGGGCCACAGAGAACGCCTTATTAGACTCCGCAAGCTGGGCACGGTACTGCGCCGCATACCGGCGCAGGTCGGCACCTATGGTATCCAGCCCCTCAGCCTTGAACCGAAATGTTGAAACGCGATCTGACATCACGATTCTCCAAGAACTTGATCCATGATTTCCTCAGTCGCCGCCGAGCCCTCTGACTCGCCCAAGGCGTCCATTGCCTCTTCAGCAAACGGAACTGCTCGCGTGGTCTTTCCGGTGTCATAAAGCTCGCCCGCGGCATTCCGCTTCACGATCCGGTGCCCCTGATGCACGATGGGGGCATAGAACACACGGCCCCTCCGCCGCTTCTTGGGCAACGCCCACTTGGTTTGCTGGCGGCGGGCCGTGGCGCCGCGCCATGTGGCCTCCAACTGTTTGCTCGTTGCGGTGGGGGCGGAGAAGGCCGTCATAGTGTTGGGGCGATCCGCCTTGCCCCCGGCAACCCGCGCGGACAAGGAAGCAACCAAAGCCCCGCTCTTACTGCGGGGGCTCATGATGTCACGCTCTCGCTGAACTACGGGCTCAAGATGCCGTTGCAGGATGGGAAGGATTTTCTCGCGGCGCGTGCGTTTGGCCATGCCTTCCATGAACGATGTGAACTTCGCAATCTCATCGTCGGTTATCAGAAGTGTCAGGGTCATGTTCATCGCGTGTTCCGCTCAATAGGGAGTACCGTCGATACGTCTCCGGGTGGCGCGTCCGGTGCCGGGCTTGAACTCCGGTGGCTTCCACGGCTTCTTGTTGCCATGCCTCAGCGATTCGAGCCAGGCGTCGTAACTGTCGATCAACGTAACTGCGACTTTGTACTCTTCCCACACCCGGTCAGGGGTCCGGGTAAAGAAGGCGTCCACGTCGCACTCGCCTCGATGTTGCAGGAGCCGGAAGGCGAGCAGCCGATCCTCCTGCTTCAGGAGTTTTTTGCGGTTTTGTCCGCGGGCTCGATCCCGTTGAGCTTCCGCGCCTCATCGGCGATGTTGGTTTTGAGCGAGGCGGGCCAGGGAATGAGTTCTTCGACGGTGAACGGACCATCCGCCGTCGTGGCTGTGGCGGCGATCCAGTGCTCATCCCAGTGTTTGAAGTCCTTGCGTACGACACGCCGGCCTTCGGTGACGACAAACTCTCCTTCTTTCATCTCGAAAACCGTCTCGTCAAGTTTCCGCTGCTCGGCGACCGACAACTCGCGGAGTTTGATCGCCGCGTTTCCGATGGGGAATTCCTTGGTTTGGAAACTGCCCATCGCCTGAGCCATGATGTCGTTTTTCTTGCTGACTGCCATGTGATAACTCCTTCGTAAAAGTGTATGGAAATCTCCTCAAACGGAAGGGGCGGGCTGGCGTTTAGCCCACCCCTGTCCGCTCGAAGGAGGGTTACTGGAACTGGATTTGCACGACCAACGCCTGGGTACCCGTGCCGGTCAAATCCAACGTCTTGACGGTGCCGCTGAGGGCGGTCAAGGCGTTGAGTTGGCAGGATTCACCGGGGCTCAGGGTGATTGCGAACGTGCTGCCGAACCCGGTGTAGCCGTTCGTCGCACCCTTGGCGATGGTGATCGTGTTGGGGTTCGACGCGGGGTTGAGGAAGAAAGCGCGGATCGGTGTCTTCACCCCGCCGCTGTAGGGGGAGGCCGTCATATCGAGCGTAAGGGTACCGGATACGAGGGTTGCAGTGGTCTGGACCACGGTGATGGTCGTACCGGCGGCGAAGGTGTAATTCGACGGGCCGGTGGGAACTGCGAAACTCAGGTTTCCCTCCCGCAGATTGTTCGCCGAGACATTCCCCATGTCAACCATGGTGAGGGCGGCGCCGACGTAGGTGTCCGTCGAACCGTCGCCATAGGTGCAAACCAGCGTACCCTTGATCTTGGCAGCCTGGCAGGCGATGGCCGCGGCATGGGCGGCGGCGTTGTACGTCACCTTGATGCCATAATCGGCCACCGGGTAGCGCCCCAGCGCAAACTGCTCGACACCGGAGTTAGCCCCGCTGTTCGGCGTGAACTTCGCCGTCTCGATGGTGGTTTTGGCGGGAGTCTCTTCCTCCGTCTGCGCCTGCGTGCTGCCAAAGGGGGTGCCGGTGGTGGGGGTGAAGGTGAACGAGAATCCACCGCCGAAGATTCCGTCATAATTCGTGTCTGCCATGGTAGGCTCCTTTAAGGTTTCTGGCGGCCTACGCGGCTGCCTTGAAAATCAAAATCGTGTCACTCTCGTAAACGTGGGCTTCCAAGAGCCGGGCGAGGTTGTACAGCCCGGCGGGATTGCCGGGGCTTCGGTCGGCGCTCTTGGCGTGCGTCATGACGACGCTTCCGGCGGCGAGGGGGTGGACGGCGTTCGCCAGCACGAGCCGCTGATTTTTCAGGCTCTCGATGATCTGCGAACGCAAGAGGGTGAGGAGGGCGCACGCCGCCTCTTCATCGGTCCCGTCCGTCCGTTGCTGGATGAAGATGTGAACGGCATAGTCGGACATAAAGGTGGACTGGCCATGCCGCTCGGTGTTTTCGATGTCGGGGAATACGTCGATGCTGGCCGGGGCGTCGTAGGGCGGAATGAATTTGAGGTCGGTAACGATGGCGAACCGTCTTTCCGCGGACATGGGCATACAGAATGAGGCCGACATGGAGTTGAGAAACGCCACCACGGCCAGGGCGAGGGAGTCGGTCTGTCCAAACGTGGTCTGCGCCATCACGTCACCGCCTTTGTATGAATCTTGTACGCGATCCCCTGGAAACTCTCGTAGACGTTCATTTTGCCGGGCATGGAGACGACGAACTTTCGCCCGGTGGTGTCGTCGGTGATTATGTCGCCCGATTTCGGGGTCAATCCGTCCAAAAGAACAACGGCAATAGCAAAGTCGTGGCTCTCATACGGCACCACAACCCCGCCTTCGAGGATTTCGTAGGGAGTGCGCCCGGGGGTGGCGGCGATGCCGGCGCGGACCTCGAACCCCTGGGCGTAGGTGACGGTGATGGACGCGCATGCCTGTAACACGCTGGTCATCTTCGCCACTGCTTCGAGCATTCTGTTGGAGTTGCGTGCCACGATTGAGCCTTTCGTTTAGCCGATAGTGTCGGGGGGATTGAAGGATGTGCCGCTGGTCGGCACGGTGAACGGTACTTCGCGACCCTTGCCGCGCTGGTAGACCATGGCGCACCCGTAGGGGCACGCGTACTGGACCACGCCGCTGCCGTCACTGAGGACGGTGTGTGGGGTGTAGTCGTAGGTGATTCCAGTCTCCCCGGTCGGCGGGGCGGTGATTCGGAAGGTGTGGGCGATGCCAACGGTGCCCTCGTCGCAGACGATGATCGCGGCGGTGGACCCGGCGGGCACGGGGATGGTGACAGTAACCTGCGTGAGAACGATCGGCGTGAGCGTGCTGTCGCTGGATACGGCAAAGGTGGGTAGGGGAGACGGCGAGGTGTACCCCTGGAGAAATGGTGTGAGGCGGTACGTACCCGCGTCCAGACCCAAGGTGGTGAGGCCCAGGGCATTGCTCGGGGCCGCGATGGTGGGGATACCATTCTTTGTCGCCGTCGATTTCACTCCTTCAAGAACGATGGTGCTGGCGTCTTGTAGCAGTCCAATGAACGGCACAACCACGGCGAAGGCGCCGGTGCCACCGATGCCGACAAGGGCCGTTTGGATCGGTCCAGTGCCAGACGTGGCGATGTTCGCGGCCAGGGCGTTGGCGTTGGCGCTGGCGGCGGCATTGGCGGCGTTCGTCGC
>CAIXUF010000824.1 GCA_903922535.1 Candidatus Hydrogenedentota bacterium | reverse complement strand
GGGAACGATGATCAAAATACGGCGTTTCCGCTCCGCCCATTTTTGCGAGAGCACAAGGCCGGCTTCTATGGTCTTACCGAGGCCGACCTCGTCCGCCAGCAACGCGCCCTTGGAGAGCGGCGAGTTGAACGCGAAGAGGGCCGCATCCACCTGATGAGGATTCAAGTCCACCTGCGCGCCGGCCACGGCGCCGGCGAGTTTCTCGATACTGTCCGAGGAGTAGCGTTTGGTCAGTTCGTGCGCAATATACTTGGCGTGGTAGTCGGTGAGGGGCGTTAGGCGATGTTCTGCCGGACAGGCACCATCAAGGTGAGGCGGCGGGTGGGTATCCCCGATATTGTCCAAGGTGCGGGCCATTTCTCTCCCTTTCCGCATGGCCGCACGGGGCGGAACGCGGTGTGCAGAAGTTCGCGCAACATTACACACACGCTCTTGCGATTACAAGATGAACCATGGAGCATTATGGAGCTGGACGCGACATGGTGGTGCGTCGTCATCGCCTCACGTTACGACATCGAGTAAACCATCCGCCATATCGGCAAGATCGGCGGGATCATCGATGAACTGCGCGAAATACACAATGATCCATGACCATGCGGCGAAGACGTGCCTGATGAATCCGCGCCGGCGCAGCCATTGTTCCAGTATTGAAGAGTGGCCCTCTCTTTCATAGTCATCTATTGCCCTTCCCCTGTGGATTCCTGATGTTCCGCCAACACTTTCGCAAGCCACTTGTCGGTCTCCTCAAGAAACACGGTCGTATACGCGACACCCGTGATGCGGGTCTCGTCGGTAAAGCTCTCGGCCATGCCGGATTGATGCGCGAGCGGCCGTATGAGTCCGGCCACGCGGCGCAGTTCGGAAGCCAACAACAAATCGCTGAGGTTTTGCGATGCCATCCGGCGCGTCTCCGCGAGTAGAAGTTCTAGGGCGCGAAAAAGCGGCGGCCAGGTGATCCAGCGCGGCATGAGAGCGGATTTCTCCGGATGGTATAGGAAATGGGGACGGTACTCCTTCTGCACGAAGTAGTGCTTCATCCGACCTTCGAATTGCACCATATGCACGGACATTGAGGCCGCCATGGCCACAAGCGTATCCTGAACGTTCTTCTGGGAAAAGCCCGTGTCGCGCGCGATGCCGCTGGGGTGGGCCACGTCGTGGGTCAGCAAGTAGAGCATGACATCGGCGCGCGCGGAAACGCCAAATAACGCGCGCAGACGGAGGAGGGCGCACTCCGGCATGACCGGATTGAAACGGCGAGACAAACCCCGGAGCTCGACCTTGCCTCGCCTGAAGCCGAACGCGAGAAAAGCCGGATCGGGAACGCCGAACTCCGGCATCGGCGATCCGTCGGCGTTCAGAAAGAGCGCCTCCGTCTCGTCCGAAATGCGTAGCGATGGAATCCTCCAGTTCAGACGCCGGTTATTCTTCATAACTGCGGCCCCTACGGCGGCGATGGTGTTCTGACCCGCGAACTCGTAACGACGAAGAAGCGACTTCAAACGCGGGATGTTGACGAAACTGGCGTTCTTTACCAGCCAGTCCATGATCTCGTCGAAGAGCCGGGGGTCGTGCCGGGCGTAGGAGGAACTCAGCAGTAAGAGCGCTTCCGTATCCACGGCCCATCCATCGCGGGGCTCAACGGAAGCCGAAGCCAGTCCAATCTGGCCCCATTGGCGCCAGAGGAAGTGAATCACTCGCGTGACGAGTTCAGTGTTAAAGTCTTGAAGCTGTTTCCTCATATCCGAGTTTCCTCAACATTGAAGTGAGCACCTGACGGAATCCTTCCGATGGATCGTGGGTCATGGCCCAGAACGCGGCGGTCTTGATTTCGTCCGATGTCGGATGCAACTCACAGAGGTCGTCAACGTGCCGGCCTGTGCCTTGATCCACTGCCGCAAAGACCTTAAAGCAAATTTGATCGAACCGGCCCACAAAGAATACCGTGAGGCTCGGACCGAATTCCTGGCGCGAGAGCCGATCTTTGAAACCGGCGGGAAGTCCG
>CAIXUF010000823.1 GCA_903922535.1 Candidatus Hydrogenedentota bacterium | reverse complement strand
GTACTTTCCGTCCGGCACGGTGCTCGGCATAACCATTCCCACGGTTGAGATTGGCGGCGGTGGCGGCGGCGGTGGCACGGGCGGTACCAGTGGTGAAGGCGGTGCCAGCGGCGGTGGCGGTGGTGGCGGCGGCGGCAACGGTCTGGCCGGTTCACAGGGTGCTTATGGTTCCGTTTCGACTCCCAGTGCGGGCGGCAGCGGCGGTGCCGGCCAGGCTTCACTTGCGGGCTCGCTCGGCAGTGGCGGTGCGTCCGGTTCAGCGGGGCCGGGCGGTTCGGGCGGTGCCGGTGGCCAGGGCGGTGTCGGCGGTGCGGGCGGTACGGGCGGCAGTGGCGCTTCCGGCGGCGGTTTGATCGTTCTTTCGGCCCGGGGCCTGCTTGAAGTGAAGCCGGGGGTGCAAATCAATATTTCAGCCGGAACGCCCAGTTCCGGCGGCGCGGGCGCCAACGGCGGCACGGGCAGGAGTTCAGGCCAGGCGGGTAGCAATGGTGTTTCGGGCGGTGTCGGCGGCGCGCCGGGCGATCCCTCATGGGGCACATTATCGACGATTCCGGGCCTCCTTACCGCCATTGCCGCTGGTCCCGGCGGTTCCGGCGGCGCGGGCGGTTCCGGTGGCAAAGGCGGTGGCAGCGGTGCGGGCGGCAAGGGCGGCGACGGCAGCGGCGGCGGGCATGGCGCTCCTGGCATGGTGAAACTGGCCGGGTCGGTGGTGCTTGTCGATCAGGACGGTGCCAGCAAAGCAACGATCATCGCCGCCAACGCGGGCGGTACGGCTCCCGAACAGAACGGAAAATGCACCATTGTGTCCAACATGGCCGCCATGGCTGTGGCGGCCAATCAACCAAACTTTACCACTGCCAGCACCGTTTTCGGCGCGGCAAGCAACGGCCCGATTCTCAAGTCTTTCAACGCTTACGTGCTTGCGCCCACGCCTCTGATTCCCACCCTTGTTGGTGGACCGGCACCGAACGGCTGGTGCGCGGCGGATTACTGGAATCGGAGCGAGGTCGAGGCGCTGACCCCCAGTGGCACTCTGTCGGGCGGCGGGGTGTATTGGCTCTTTCCGAGCGTTTTCGAGGGGTTTGACCAGCTTGTCATCAAGAACACCGGCCCGGTCAAACTCACAGACGTGACCATAGGGGTTGGTGAGGCCAACATCCGTCGGCTCATCCGCGGCAGTGGCGGTGTCATTGGCGAATTGTCGGCGGGGATCTCTTGGACAACCACCGTGCCGACCGGCACATCGGTTGTTGTCAGTCTTGACGGGGAAGGTGCCGGTTCCGACGGGAGTTTCTACCAGAGCAGCGGCGGTCTGGGTGATTTGAACCTGTCCAGCGGATCCATTGTTGTAGACACCGGGGTTATGGGCGGCGCTGCCGGAACCATGATCGCAGGCGGCAACACATACACCTCCAGAACGGATATTCGTTATGACACGGGACAGGAAATCGCCGTGTTTGAGTTTGACAACGTGACCGTAAGCGGTGTGACTGTGACAGTTACCGGTGGACGCCCCCTGTCCATTGCCGCAAAGGGC
>CAIXUF010000822.1 GCA_903922535.1 Candidatus Hydrogenedentota bacterium | reverse complement strand
TCATGGACGGCAACGGCCGCTGGGCCGAGCGCCGGGGCGTGTCGCGCGCCGAGGGCCACGAGGCCGGCGCGCGCGGCGTGCGCCTCGCCATCGAGGGCTGCCGTGAAATGGGCGTCCGCGCGCTCACGCTCTACGCGTTCTCGACGGAAAACTGGCGCCGGTCAAAGACCGAGGTGGACGTGCTGTTCCGGCTCATGAGCAAATACATCCGCAAGGAAGTGGACGAAATCCACCAGAACAACATCCGTGTGCGCCTGCTCGGCGAGATGGACCGCCTGCCCAAGCGCGCCGCCGAAGACCTGCGCTACTGCCTCGAACTGACCAAGGGCAACACCGCCATGGACGCCTGCGTGGCGCTCAACTACGGCGGACGCGCCGAAATCGCGCGCGCCGCGCGCATGCTGTGCGAGGACGTGGCAGACGGCCGGCTCCGCCCGGAGCAGGTGGACGAGGCCGCCATCGCGGCGCGCCTCTACGCGCCCGAACACAGCGAGGTGGACTTGCTGATTCGCACCAGCGGCGAACTGCGCCTGAGCAACTTCCTGCTCTGGCAGTTGTCTTACTCGGAGATCGTGGTGACGCCCACGCTCTGGCCCGATTTTGACAAGCAGAGCCTGTGCGACGCGATTGTCGAATACCAGTCGCGGGCCCGCAGGTTTGGAGGCAGACCATGAGTGGAGCCGGTGTGGGTGGAACGAAGGTGCGCCTGTTCACGGGCCTGTTGACCGCGGCACTGGTGCTGGTGGTGCTGTGGACGCCGGCGCTCTACTGGGGCGTCGACGCGCTGGTGTTGGTGCTCGTGGCCCGGGGCCTGTACGAGTACACAAGAATGGCCCGTGCCGCTGGGATTGGGGTCATGCCGCGCATGACAATTCTGACAGGCGCCGGACTGGTGCTGTTCAACGCCCTGGCGCTGCATCTGTGGTGGCGCCCCATGGGCGGCATTCCGGTGATTGCGGGGCTGCCCGGCGCGCTCATGACACTGGTCTGCGCGCGGATGATTACGGGCCGCCACGACCTGCGCGCCATGGCCGCCGACTTCTTCGGCGTGGCCTACGTGGCCGGCCTTGCCTGCTACATGCTGGCAATGCACCACAGCGCCGACATGGGCCCTGGGTTTGTGACCTTTCTGCTTGTGGCCGTTGCCTTTTCCGACACGGGCGCCTATTTCATCGGCCGCGCCTTCGGCCGCCACAAGATGGCCCCGCTGACCAGTCCCAAGAAAAGCTGGGAGGGCGCCGCGGGCGGCGTGGTGGTTGCCATGCTGTCCGTCTTGGTGCTGTGGCTGCTGGTGCGCCACTTCCAGTGGCAGCGCTGCTATCCCCCGGCGATGCCGTGGGCGTGGGCGCTGCTTGCCGCCGTGCTGTCGGTGGTCAGCCAGATTGGCGACCTGGCCGAGTCGATGATCAAACGCGAGGCGGGCGTGAAAGACGCGGGCCGCTTCTTCCCGGGCCACGGCGGCGTGCTCGATCGCTGCGACGGCCTCCTGTTCGCCGCGCCGGTGATGTACTACCTGTACGCCCTCAGCGCGGACCTCTTCTGGATATTCACGGGCTGACCGGCCTCCGGCCGCCCGTTACGGAGCAAACAAATCAATGTACGAAGTTGAAGCGCAAAACATCGCCGAATACCGGCAGCGTCTCAAGGAACTCCGATCCTGCCTCAACGTGGAGGGGGTGAGGCACGAGATCGATGCCGTTGAAAAGGTCATGTCCGCCCAGGGCTTCTGGGACGACATGGAGTCCGCCCAGAAGGTCGTGAAGAATCTCAAGGCCCTCAAGGCGGTGGTCGGCGCGCCCGACGAGCTGCACCGAGAAATTGAGGATGCGGCCGTGCTGATCGAGATGGCCGCCGAGGAGGAGGACTCCACGCTGGTCGAAGAGATCACGGGGCACATGGAACTGGTCAAGAAAAAACTGGACCGGCTTGAGTTGAACAGCCTGTTCATGGACCCGCGCGACACCCATCCGGCCATCGTGAATTTCCATCCCGGTGCCGGCGGCAC
>CAIXUF010000821.1 GCA_903922535.1 Candidatus Hydrogenedentota bacterium | reverse complement strand
GTCCGGAACCGCAACCTGGCAGTTCGCGCCCGCCTCAAGCGTCTCGTCCACAGGGCAGGCAAGCACCGGAACCGTTGTGTCAACAACGGTCAGATTCACCGTGCAGATGGTTGTCAGGCCCGTGCCGTCCGTCGCCGTAAGGATGACAGCCGTCACGCCCTTGCCCACAAGCGAACCGGCCGCCGGATCCTGCGCCACCACCACGCCGCAGTTGTCCGTGGCCGACGCAAGCGCTACATAGTCCGGAACCGCAACCTGGCAGTTCGCGCCCGCCTCAAGCGTCTCGTCCGCCGGGCAGAAAATCACCGGCGCGGTCGCGTCCGCAATGGTCAGGTTCACGGCACCGCCGGGTTCAACTACGGTCAGGGCTGCCGGCTCCTGTGCGAGAACCGTGCCGGGGGCTGCGGCGCTGCCGCACTCTTCGGTCACGGTTCCGAGGACCAGCCCCGCGGCAAGGATTGCCGACGCCGCATCCGCCCGGCTCAGCCCCGTCACGGACTGGGAGACCACCTTGTAGGCGCCGTTTGCAATCCGCGAGCCGTTGTCGCCGAGCATGAAGGAAACAGGCGGCGGCGTGGCCCAGTTCGGGATGTCCTGGAAGGTGACCGTGTGGCCGCCCACCGGAACATCGGCGGCCGTGTAATCAGCCGGCCACCACGGACCGTTGTCAAGTTTCCACATGGCACCCCTGGCAAGCGCCGCCGCGGGCGCGATCGCGGCCTGCACGGTGCCGTTACGCAGCCAGCCCGCCGGAATCACCTGGACAACGCGGGACATCTGCACGGCCATCACACCGCGGGAGTTCTCAACGTTGTACTCGACGAGGTAGGACCCGACCGTGTTGGTATCAACCGGATTGTAGGTCTGAATGGCGCCGGAAAGATCGCCGTCGACACTGTCGGACGCCGTGGCCCCCTCCTCAATGTAACGGCCGCCAACCTCGACATAGACGATCTCCTGGCCGTTGAGCGTGATTACCGGACGCTCCGGCGGCGGCGCGTACTCAAGCGTGTAGACCAGGCTGCCTCCTGCAGAAGCCGGCTGGTAGTCGAACAGGTGCATCTCGGCTGCAATGGTCGTGGGTATCTGTGGCAGGTGGGCGGCATAAGGCGTCTGCCATGCGTTCGGGCCGACAAGCAGTTCCCTTCCATCGGAACGCCGCACTGACGTCAGTTTCAGGCTTCCGCCGGTCGGGTCGTTGAACCGCGCATATATCCAGCCGGACGGCGCGGGCACGGTCACGGTGATCCCGCCCTGGGTGTTCACCGTAATGCCGCTGTTGATGCCTGAAACGGGCGACACCTGGCCGTCGCTGCCATACAGGGTGTCGGGCATGCTGTCTGGGTCCACTTCATCGTTTGCGAGGAAATCGGGAAGTCCGTCCGACGAGGGCACGTCCACCGCGACCACGTGCGTCAACGGGTGAATGTCAACCCTGTCAAACAGGGACTGCACCTTGTCGCCCAAGTCGGTCTTATGCTCGTATGTGGCATCAAAGGAAACGAACCGGCCCTGCAGCGTCGAGGTCATGTTCCATTGCGCCACCGCAGACGCACCCGGCATCAACATGCCGAAATCGGCCGTCAGCGACGGTGTCTTCGGGGCGCCGTTGACTTCCGACGAGATGATCTGGAAGCCTATGAGCAGTCCCTTTTCATTCTCGATGATGCGGGGCTGCCCCGAGGTGATGACAAGCGAGTTGGCGTTGCCTGCGCCGCTGTTTTTCACCAGGAGCCCCAGCGCGTATGGAACCGCAGGCTCGATTTCCGACGTGAACGGATCGTCACCGTAGACCCGCTCCTCAAGGAAGTAATCCAGTTCCAGCCTGGGATCGGGATACACATCAACGGCCACCGGGAACAGCGGCATCAGCATCGTGACCCCGCCCATGGTGTACTGCATGGTTCCCGAGACATAGTACGTTTTCATGCCGTCGGGCGCAGCGTTCCGCCCGGGTATGATCGTCCAATTGGCCGTGCCCGTGGTCAGGGGGGCAATCACGCCTGTGCCATCCAGCGCGTTGACTCCCGACAGCACGGGGCCCTGAACCTCGAACAAGGAAAGAGCGTCCGCGCTGGCACCGTCCTTGATTTGGAGCGCCACCGACAGATCCTCTATGGACTCTGTCTCGTTGTCGTTGCTAAGACCCAGCGATGCGGCAAAGGCATCACGGGTCATCACCGCCCGCTGGTCAATCTGAATCTTGACCCGCGCGCACACCCCGTACTCCGGATGCAGGGGGTCATCGCAGCCCATGGTCTGTTCGGGGCAGCCGTCGCAGTCGCAGTTGTCGCAGTGGCCGCCGCCGCCGCCGCCGCCGCCGCCGCCAAAGTCCCATTCGCCGCCGCCGCCACCACCAGTAACAACTATTACATACGGATGCCCACATTCGGCGGGAACATGGATTCTGTGCAGGTTGACCGGCAGCGTCACGTAGATGCGTTCGCCCGCGACATACGAATAGACCAAACTCAAGCTGCTCACATCACAGGGTTCCCCGTCCGGGCATTCCGGATTCCGGCGGATATTCACCGGCACCACGCGTTTGCACTTGGCCGGAATGTCTCCGAGATCCGTGACCAGCGGCTCGATGATCCATGCGCCGCGGTTGACCACGACGAAATGCGCGGCTTGCGCGGAGATCAGCCCGTGGTTCTCCACTTCGAGATCCACCTGCTTGGGTCCGTCCAGTTCAACCAGCGGGGGCGTCACGGTGACCACCGGCGCGGGAACGTTCGTCTCGAACTCCGCCACGATGTGAACGATGTACTCGTCCAAGATCTGTGTGGGCGTCACGGTCCATATCATCCGCACGGACTCGATTGGCAGGAAGGCAGTGACCTCCGTCACCACGCCGCTGACGACCCTGATCGTCGTGGTGGCCGACCTGTGCTTGCCCGCAACGGCCTCCACCAGGCAATAGCCCTCGGGAACATTTTCAAGCAGGGCGACGCCGTCCGAACCCGTGACCTGCTCGAACCCAAGCGGCTGCCTGGTTCTTGCGTTCAGCAGGCGCACCGTGACGCCGGCAAGATTGGGCTGGCCGACGCCGTAATAACTGGCCTCGTCCTTTGCCGTCACCCGCACGGTCCCCTTCAGATCGGAAACACAGGTGAACTCGAAGGGAATGGCCGTGCCGTTGTCCAGGCCCGCGATGACGATCGTGCCGGTGTAGCGTCCCAACTGGAGGCCGGCCATCGGCGCAAGCAAAAGCTGCACGGTCGTTGTCTCGCCGGGCGCGATCGGGTCAATCGTTGCGGGCGTCGCCAGGGTCATCCAGGCAAGCTGGGGCGGAAGCAGCCGCAACTGAGGCGTGGCGGTGGAGCCCACGTTGGCCACCTGGAACGAGTACAGGGTCTGATGTGTTTCGTTCACGGTGCTCCGGAGCATGTCCGCGCGCAGTGTGTCCGGAATGACTTGCAGCATGGCCTTCGGAGGGCGCACGTCTATCTGCAGAGACACATCGAGCGCGGCGCCCTCAGCGCTCGCCAGGGACACGGTGGCGTTGTACACGCCCGCAACCGAGGACCGCGCGCTGAGCACGACCTCGGCACCCAATTCACCCAGGCCATCCACGCCGGATTGGGCGAAACGAAGTTCGGCCGTCACACCGGCGGGCAGATTATCGACCACGCCGGAAAGCTGTGTCAACGGAAGGTCGCCGGAATTCTTCAGTGTGAACGGCACTTCCAGCCCTTCCAATCCCTGCCAGACCTGCGCCGACAATTGACCGGGAGTTGTCGACATGCCCCAGAGACGAAATTCGTCCTGCACCACGCCGGACACATCACCGGCGGGTCCGGCCGTCAGGCGGTACAGACCCGCCTCGGTTGACAGCGGTTCGAAGAGCAATGAGAACCCGCCGTCCGCACCTGTGACCGCGTTAAACCGACGCGTTATCCCGCGCACCTCGACATCAACGCTTACCCCAACGCCCGGCACGGGACTGCCGTAGCCGGCGACGGCTTGTCCCGCCAGCGGAATGGCGGTGCCGGCCGGCGCTGATTTGATCCCCGCGGCAGCGGAGACCGTGAAATTGTGAGTTTCAAAGACACCCGAATGCCCTTCGTTATCCAGTTCACCCCCCAGGATTTCCTCGCTGACAGTATTGGTAAAATCAGTAATAACCAGAATCCGGTAATGACCCGGTCTCGTCGGATACTGGAAGGCCAGCTGACGCTGGTACCCTTGGTTGATTTCCAGACTCTCTGAAACCGGTTCGTCCGTTAAGAACAGCTGCCCGCCTGTATCGTCGTTAATGGCAACCACGTGATCCACCCAGGCGCCCTGCAGGGCCAGCGAGCCCCGGTTTTCGACGGCCCACGTAAGAACGCATGGCTGACTCATGAAGCCGTTGGGCGGTGTGGAAACACCGCTGACCACCAGATTGGGCCGGTTGACGTGTCTCACCGTCACCGTGCGCGTGACCTCCGCGGCGCTGTTGCCGTTGCCGTCGCCGGCATTATAGGTAACGAGGTACGTGCCGGGAACCAAGGTATTCACCGAATCGCCGCCGACCACGGCAGCCAGTCCGGTCGCGCAGTTGTCCGTCACCATCGCGCCCATTTCGAGATATGCTTCGCCTTGTTCAACGGCCACCGTGTCCGGGCCATTCAGCGTGATGACCGGTGCGATTGTGTCCAGTTGGACAAACCTCACCGCGCATGTGGCCGTGTTGCCCGCCAGGTCCGCCACCGTAATGACCACCTGCGTTTCCACGGCAACTGCGGCTGAGCCGGCGGCGGGCTCCTGGGTAACCAGGAGTCTTTGCGGTGAGGTTGCGTTGTCCTTGGCGGTTACTTGACCGGTGAAGTCGGGCACCACGGCTGCGCATGCGGCGTCGGCAACGACCGACTCATCCGTCGCGCAGACAGTGATGACCGGTGGGGTCGTATCGGGTTCCCTTTCGTATGCCCCCATGTCAACAGCAAGACCCTGAGGCCGAGACACGCCTCGGATATCCGTGGCGGGCGCGCCCGCCGCCGTACCTGCGTCCACGCACGGGGAGCCCGTCTGAAGCTGCAGATTGCCTCCATCCGCATCCACAAAGAGCGGGTCCGCGTCAATGTTGCCCGTGCCCGCGCGTCCGCCCTGGATACAGGAATAGGTGATTGACGATGTGCACGTTGAATCGTAATCGCATACTTCCCCTCCCGGGTATGCGGTGTCACCCCAGAAGATGCAGTTCGTCAACGTCGGCGAACATGAGCCGAAGTTCAACATTCCGCCGTAGTAGCCTGCCGAGTTGCGC
>CAIXUF010000820.1 GCA_903922535.1 Candidatus Hydrogenedentota bacterium | reverse complement strand
TTGTTGCCGAGTGCGCAGGCGAGGTAGCTCTTGCCAGCGCCGGTGGGTCCGGTGATGATGACGTTGTGGTGTTGGCGTATCCAGTTGCATCCGGCCAGGGAGATCATGAGGGACTTGTCGAGCCCGCGCGGATGGCGGTAGTCGATGTCCTCGACGGCGGCGTCCTGCCGAAGCTGGGCGCGCTTGAGCCGGGTTTTTAGTCGTCGGTTTTCGCGTTCGGTGTACTCGCAGTCCACGAGCATGCCGAAGCGTTCGTCGAAGGTGAGTGCGTCGCAGTCGGGCATGTCCATCTGCTCGATGAGGGCTCGTTGCATGCCGGTCAGCTTGAGGGTCTGGAGTTTATCCAGTGTGGGGTGAATGAGCATCTTGATCGTTTTCCTTTCTGTTTTATCCATGGTTGTGGTAGTAGTCCGCCCCGCGCACGTTCTCGTGTTTGATGGGCGGTGTATTCGAGGGGGTATCGGGTAAGGGCTTTTGGTCGAGGCCATTTTCGAGGATGGACTTGACGCTCTTGTAGGAAGGGGACTGGATGGCCAGGGCGCGTTGGCATGCCGCTTCGAGGCGATCCGTGCCGTAGGTTTCGCCCAGTCGCTTGATGCCCATGCAGGCGCGGAAACCCTGTTCGGGATGAGGGCGCGAGGCGATGATGCGCTGGGCCACTTCGGCGGTGGCTTCGCCAGCCCGACCCACCCAGCGGACGACACGGTCGGGCGTCCACTCGGCATAGGCGCGATGGCCTTCGGGCATATGCTCCTTCTTCGTGGTATGGTGGTGCTTCTTGGGAGAGCGCGGATGGCTGGCCACGCGCAGCCCGTCGTGGAAGATCTCGACAGTTGCAATGGTCAAGCGTATGTGGACTTCCTCCTTCACGAGGCGGTAGGGTACGCTGTAGTAGTGGTCATCGGCGCGGACGTGGTAGTCCAGATTAACACGAGCCTTTTCCCACTGGGCGTACTCATAGCGCGTCGCGGGTAGCGGTTTGAGAGCTGGCTTGTCCAACTGTTCAAACTGGGATCGGCGCGAGCCCTCAAGTTGCTGAAAGGGTCGGCGGTTGTATTCCACCAAGAGAATGGAGATGGCTTGGTTGAGCTCCGTAAGACTGAAGAACGTGCGGTTGCGCAACGGGGCGAGGATACGTTGTTCGACTCCCTTGACGCCCGACTCAACGGGGGATTTGTCGCGTGGCCGACGCACGCGTGCCGGCATGATGGCCGTGCCGTAGAATGCCGCCCACTCCGCATAAGCCGGGTTCGCATCGGGATCGTAGCGGCAGGCGTGGGACACCGCGCTGGACAGATTATCCGGGACGATCAGACTTGGAACGCCGCCTATAAATTCCAAGGCACGCACATGCGAGGCGACATACTCCGGCACCGTCTGCGTCCACGTGGCCTCGGTATACGTGTAATGGCTCGCCCCCAACGTGGCCACAAAGATCTGCGCCTGGCGAACTTCGCCGGTATTGCGATTCACCACCGGCATCGTCATACCGGCATAATCCACGAAGAGCTTCT
>CAIXUF010000819.1 GCA_903922535.1 Candidatus Hydrogenedentota bacterium | reverse complement strand
CCGCCCCCTCCCGTAAAAGTTCTGTTTTCGGACAAAAGAATACGCGCGCCGGTTATCCTATCACTTGCGGATTCTGCTTCCAAAATCCCCCGCACAAAAAAAGTGAAGCCCGCGACACGCACGGGCTTCGACCGCACCGCCACCGGATTCGGCGAATCCGTTTTCACGAATTGCGAACCGGAACCCCGCACAGGGGGGGCGCGGAAGCCGCGTCGATTAAAGGTTTCGCTGGTAAGGTCTGGGCGCTCCACACGGCCCTTATGGATCCTGTCTGGGATCGTGTCAAAACCTTTCTGCCACGCAACTTCCGCGCCTGAAAGTCTTCTGCCGACAGGAGGCGTACTGAACTCATCCACTGCCCGCCGCCCTTGGGGCGGGTCAAGTCCTTTTCCAGGACTGTGGTCCAAATGCGCCACGCCATCCGGCACCCGCTTTTGCGGGACACGCGCCTCTTTGCGGCCCTGACCCAAATCGGTCATCCGGTCCTTCGCTCGCTCACGGGCTTGTCATGCCCGACCCGGCGGCTTTGCCCCGCCTCCATTTTTACTCGCCCACATTCGGTCGCTGCCGCTGGCCCCAGGCGCCAAGTCCACAGACATTTTACCATCCTTTGGCCGGAATGCAAGGGGAGGGCGAAAGTTTGTTTCCACGCCCTTACTGCGCGGTTTTCAGCCTCCCTTTCCAGCGATTGACCGGGGCCGGAAGGCTGAAAACACGCGCCCCGAGCGTCTAGCGCACCGGGACGCGCATCCCCAAAAGGGGCTGCCGGGGCCGCTGCATATATAAAAATGTGTTGACATTCAGACTGGTTTGTGGTACAAACTAGTTGAGTTCTGGAATGACCGGGACTCACGAAATCGAATTTGAAAGTGCTGTAGTCGGCCCTCAGGGCCGTTAGGTACAGGATTTTCATAACGAGAGGAGGTGAAAAAGAAATGAAGAAAGCTAGTGTGGTTCTTATCATGTTGGTGGGAAGCATCGCGTTTGCGAGTTCGCTGTCCATTCCGTGGTACGTTGACAATGCAGCGGCAAACTGCGGCTTCCCCCCGACGGTGGACAACGGCGTTTCCCTTATCTACCTGAAGAGCACGGTCAGTCGTGTGTTGACCTGCGAAATCGCGTACTATAATGAGAAGGGCGAAAAACTCGGCCCGCAGCCGCCGCTTAACACCTTCACGATCCAGCCGATGGCGGCCCTCGGTTTCCGTCCCGTTGCGGACGATCCGATCTCCGGGCTTACCAGCCCGTGGGGCGCGACCGGCACGCAAGGTGGGCAGGAAGGCGCAGCCGGCGTGGCGGTTCCGAACCGTCCCCGCAGTGCCAACTCGAGCACGGTGATTCCGGGAACGAACGTTATCGACACCAAGAAGAATGGTTCGATCACGATCTCTTGGTTCGGCGTTGGCTCGGAGCCGACCGACCTCCAGGGTTCTCAGATGGCTTGGTCAAAGTCGACGAACACGACGACAGGTGCTGTTACCCTCGTCAGCTTCAGTCACTTGCTGCCTCCTGGAAAGTAAACCAACTTTTCAAGCAGTCGCGGACTTATTGACGATATTGAGGCGGGAATGTCGAAACGACATGCCCGCCTCAGTTTTTTTTCAGAACCTTTGACCAGATGGACAGGTCTCCGAATCATCCGCCCGTCCATAAGCTCCATCGGGTCCATGTCCTGAATCTTGTGTCATCGTCAGGCCGAGCGCAGTCTCCGGGGTGACACCAGGGGCGGCAAATGCCCCCCCCGCATCAGGAATCTTCCTTCTTTCCGGCGAAGCGGCGGCCACGCACGCTGACAAGGGCCAGCGCCGCGGCGGTCAAAAGCAGTCCGACTTCCCCCGTAACGGGCACCAGTCTCTGCACCTGAAGCCGGGCCTGCGGCGACGCGATGGTTTCGTGCGCGTCGGTCACCTCGCAATGGTAGACGCCATTGTCCTCTGCGCCGGCATGCGAAATGTCCAGGATCGGGCCCGTTTCCCCGGTCAGGGCCGACCATGCCTTGACCGTATCGTCAAGATACCACTGGTACTTTCGCGGGCCCATGCCGCCAATCACCTCAACGGACAGGCTGCACGAATCCCCCTCGTTCACGGTGATCAGCGGCGCGGGCACCGCGGTGAACCGCAGGTGCGCCATTTGATAGCCCGACGCGGACCCCATGCCGTTGGCAAGAGGCCATCCTGCCGGGTCCTGCACCGCCCCGCTGGCGTCCACGGCCAGCCACACGGTGCCGTCCGACATGCCGGTCTGCACGGACACAATATAGTCCGAAGGGCCGCCCATTACGGAACACACACCGGCGCCGGGGAGACCGTTCGCACTGATTCCGTCAAACGGAGCCGTGAGGGGCACCCCCGTGACCGGCTCGCTGAATGTCACACCGTAACGAACGGTGGGCGCATTGGTGGGGCTGGCGTCGAGCAGGGTGATTCCGGTTACCGTTGGCCCGGTGTAGTCGATGGTGCAGGCTTCACCCGTGGCGTCGCCCTCCGAAAGCGGGTTGCCGGAGGCATCACGAATGCCGCCGCCGCTCAGCGCGTCAATGGCCACCGTCCCTTCGCCGCCGCCCGTGGCCACCTCGATTTCATAACGGCTTGCGTCTCCCGCCTGCGGTGTCACAGAAAGGATGGAAGCGCCCGGCACGCTGCCCGGGCGCAGCGCGAAGTCTTCGAAAGGGGCGGTGAGATTCACCCCCGTCACGGCCTCGGAATACTGCACCAGGAAACGCACGGTGGGTGTTCGCGCCGGATTGGGGCCGTCGGGCGTGACCGAAGCAACAAATGGAGCCCGTCCGTCCTGCGTGGACATGACCGGCGCCGACCATGGGCTCATGACACGCCGGTCCGCCTCGGCCTGCCACGTGAGGCCCCAGTCAAGCAGCGCCGGGCTGACCCTCGTGTCCGTGGTGGACAGCCGCGCCCGCAGCCGCACCCGCATGATCGTCAGCAGGCGCAGGTCGGCCCCCGATACGAGACCCGCCCAGCCGGGAACGGGGGTGCTGCCTGTTTCGGGAAGCACATCCACCGTGACCGACGTACCAGCCGGCGTCTCGGCGGCATAGTTCAGCGTGCGCCATCCCACCGGGGATGCGGGTGCGATTACCGGCGACACGACCTCACCCGAGGGCAAATAATCGGAAGCGCCGGCCGTGGTCACCCGCATGTAATACAGGCCCGTGGCAGCCACATTTCCCACCGTCTTTGTCAGCGGCGTTTCGCCGGGATGCTGGTCGCTCATCGCACGTCCCGCGTTGGTGCCAAAGAATGCGCCAGACGGCGTGGGCGCCATGTACACGCTTGCCGTGCCGCCCCAGGTAAGACCGACCGCATAATGCTTTCCCGGGCTCAGCATCAGCGACAACCCCCCGACCGACATGAAACCGATCCCCGCTTCCGCGTTAACGGTATTGCTGTACAGCTTTGTGGCATACGGGTCGCCAAGGGCCGCGCCGCCCTCGTACACGGCAAACTCGACGGGCATGGCGCTGTCGCGGGAGAGAAACATGGAGAACCCGGTCAGCCGCACCGCTTGCGAGGGCAGGAACACGTTGAACCTTCCTGTATGTGTGGGCGGCGGCGCTTTCAAGTCCTCGCGCGCCCCGCCGACCGTGACCGTCGTGACGACGGGCCCCTGCAAAGCCACTTTGCCTCCCCCGTAAAGAGCCGTTCCAGAAAGGGTATCCTGGGAAAACTCGGAATCTTCTGTCTGGCGCCAAGACGCCACATCCCCGGCAAGCAACCGTCCGGCGCGCACACGGTAATACTGCGCGAGGTCCCAAAGTCCGACAAAGTTCTGGCTGGTGGAGGGAATCCATCCGCTGGCTTGAAAGAAGGTGCCAAAGTCGGGGGCTTGCGAGCACTCCACATAGTAGCTGTCCGCCTGGGCCACGGAACTCCAGGACACCTCGTTCGAGGTGCCCGGTGTCAGCGGGTCTTCCGGATCCATTACCGGCGCGTCCGGCACCACGGAAATGCGGTAATCCTCCACCTCTCCGTCCGCCGCGGCACCGGCAAAGGACAGGCCGCCCGCCGTGCTCAACCGGAACCGGGCAAACACGCGGTCAGACACCTGCGCGGCGGCGGGAACGTTTACAGCGAGGTCATTTTCCCCTGCCGTCAGTGGCAGACTGACGAACACCTGCTCCCCCGCATCGGCCCAGGACCCGTTCACATCAAAGTCAATCCAAGCGTCCAGTTTGGCCGGAGCCGACGCGGTGACGCGCACGGTCGCCGCCCGTCCGGGAATCAGCAGATCAACAAAGACAACCCCGTCCTCGTCCGCGCCGTCACCGGAGGCGTCGGCCGACGGCTGGCCGTCCTCCGTCACATCCCTTGTGGCGCCAAGCATGGGCCCCACGGCCACATGGCGCGCACCGTTGTCCGCAAGCAGCGTCGGATAGGGGGCGGGCGCGTCGCCAAAATCGCAGGTCAACGGGGGGGACTCGAACACCGACACCGCATCAATGCCCAGCCCCGAATTGCCGGACTCGCTCACCACCTGCCCGTTGCCGTAGTGGTTGAAACGAATCCTGAACGCGGAGCTGTAACTGATGCCCCACGCCGCTACTGCCGGGTCCAGCGGCACGGAAAACTGCTTGTACGACCGGGTGAGGCCGTCGTTTTCGGTCAGGTTCATCAGCGGGTACCAAGTGGTGCCGTCCGGACTCATAACGATCCCGTCAAAGTCCTTCGACCCGGTGTAGGCCGCCCAGGGCGTTAGCGGATTGGGCGTGTCGGCAAAAGACTTGGCCAGAAACTCGAGACGGACGTTGCTCTTGCCGGCCAGGTCCACCGTCAGCGTGACCTCGTTGCGGTTGTTGGTTCCCGCGGTGCTTGAATCGAGCACAAGATGGTAGGTGCCCAAGGGCGGTCCGCAACTGTCCAGCAGGCGGTACCACCAGCCGCCCGACAAAGGGTACGGGTTCGGGGCAGTGCCGGACGTGGTCCACCACGGACCCAGCACCGGATAGTCGAAATTGTCGGAGAAGGGGACCGTCGCCACGGCCCCCCGGGCCGTGACCGGCAAAAGAATTACGCCAATCAAAACCAGCGCGCAGAATGGAATCCGCATTCCTCTCAAACCCGCGGGAATCATCTGTTACCCCTCATCCACATCGCCCCGCCGGGCGCTCCTCGAATCGGACGGTTTACGATGCCGTCGCGATTGTTATCAAAAATATACCAGGGAGCAACTGGAAATCAAACTCTAAAGACCGCCGTTCTCCTTTGGAGTGCGTGCGGCCATGCCGCCGCTTTTCTTCGCCGGGGCCGCGCCCCGGCGGCGCGAACGGCAACTTCGCGGACATGCGTTCCAAATACACTTTCGGAACAAGGGAACGGAGGACCTTTCTTGTTCACGATTGACCCGCGCCGCCGGGATCATCGTTACAAGAGACGATTTCGCTACGCCCGCGATAACGCGCTGAGAGACGAGGCCTAGAACGCCGGATGAACCAGCTTGATGGCGTAGAAGCATCCCGCGGCGATCAGTGCCGAACAGGGGACCGTGAATATCCACGCCCACACGATGCGGCTGGCAACGCCCCACTTGATGCCCGACAGCTTGTTCGTTGCGCCAACGCCGATGATCGCGCCCGTGATCGTGTGCGTGGTGGACACCGGAATGCCCCAGTGCGTGGCCATGAACAGCGTGATCGCGCCTGCGGTCTCCGCGCAGGAGCCGCCCACCGGGCGCAGTTTCGTGAGACGCATGCCCATGGTTTTTACGATGCGCCACCCGCCCATCGCCGTGCCCAGCGCCATCGCCAGGCCGCAGCCCCAGATAATCCACGCCGTGTTCATGTGAAACAGCGACAGCTTGGCGTCGGGGTCCATCATGCCCGCGGCCACCAGAAGCGCCATGATGATGCCCATGGTCTTCTGCGCGTCGTTGCCGCCGTGGCCCAGCGAATACAGCGCCGCCGAAAACAACTGCACCTTGCGGAACAGCCGGTCCACCTGCAGCGGGCGCCAGCGGCGGAACAGCCAGAATACGGCGACCATGATCACATAGGCCAGCGCGAAACCAATCAGCGGCGCCAGCGGAATGAACTTGACCGCCGCCCAGACCTTCTCCCAGACGATCGCGTGCTTGCCGCCGTGGGCCATGCCCGCGCCGACCAGCCCGCCGATGAGCGCATGGGAGGAACTCGTCGGCAACCCCCAGAGCCACGTGAGCAGGTCCCACAGCACGGCCCCAATCAGCGCCGTCAAGACCACGTACACAAACGCCCCGTCCGCCGGGTTGATGTCCACGATCTTCTTGATCGTGTTGGCCACCTCCGTGGGAAACACCAGGATGGCGATGAAATTGAAGAACGCCGCCCACAGCACCGCCTGCCGCGGCGAAAGAACGCGCGTGGACACCACCGTGGCGATGGAATTGGCCGCGTCGTGGAAGCCGTTGATCACGTCAAACGCCAGCGCCACAACAACGGTGAAGATGACGACCGCCCAAAGGAGTGTCATGGGTCTACGAGCTCTCGATCACGATGCTCTGGACAATCGACGCCACCGACTCGCACCGGTCCGTGGCCTTTTCCAGACGTTCGTACAGTTCCTTCCACTTAATGAGCACGATGGCGTCCCGCTCCTCCTTGAAGAGCTTGGCCAGCGCGTTGCGCATGATCAGATCGCCCTCGTTCTCCAGGTCGAAAATCTTGTCGCAGTGCTGCTTGATGGCCTCCGAATGCTTCATGTTGCGGAGCATCGGCATCACCTCGGCGACCTCCTTCGCACACTCCACCAGAATGTCGGCCAGCGCCCGGGCCTCGGGCCGCACTTCCGTAATCTCGTACAGCATGACGCGTGACGCGGTCGATTCGACCGAATCGACCACATCATCCAGCCGCTGGATCAGCGTGTGGATGTCTGCCCGGTCCATGGGCGTGATGAAGGTCCGGTGCAGCGCATCCATGCAGGAGCGGGTCACCAGATCCGCCTCCTTTTCCAGCTCCTTGATCACGGCGGCGCGCACGGTCATGTCGCCGTCGTCGGCAAACATGGCCTGCAGCTCCTGGCAGACTCTCAAACCCAGCGTTGAATGCAGCTCAAACAGGTCAAAGTAACCGTGCTCCTGCGGCAGTAGTCTTCGAAACATGCTCATCCTTTCCTGGCATTGCACTGTTTCTAACTTCACACGAACGGCATAAACTTCACCCTTCTCTGTACCATTAGACAAAACCAATGTTAAGAAACCGTTAATCCGGGGAAACTGCGGGTGCTTGAGCTTCGTCGTCGAAAGCCCTTGCCGCGGTGGACGATATGGACGATATGGACGGTATGGACAAGAATCCAAATCAGACGGCGGTTTGAGTCAATATCGTCCATGCCGTCCATAAAGTCCATGTCGTCCATGTCTTGAACAGCCGACCCAACCCGACGGTCGTTTGCCCGCAGCCTACCCCTTCTTCGCCGGAAACCACAGGCTAAACCGGCTGCCTTTGCCCGGTTCACTCTCGACCTCCACCCGACCGCCGTGGAGGAACATGATGTGCTTCACGATGGCGAGGCCCAGCCCCGTGCCCCCCATGGCCCTGCTGCGGCCGCGATCCACGCGGTAGAACCGCTCGAAAATGCGCACCTGGTGGTCCGGCGCGATGCCCGGGCCGGTGTCGGCGACAGAGACCGACACCCCGGCGGCGTCGGATTGCGCCGCCATGCGTACTTCTCCGCCGGGCTCGCTGAACTTCACGGCATTGTCCAGCAGGTTCAGCAGGGCCTGCTCTACCAGGGCCGGATTTGCCTCCATGACAAGGTCCACCGGGCACGAAACGGAAATGCGCACCCGCCTGTCCGCAGCCTTGGGCGCGCACGCCTGTACGGCCCCTTCCATCGCGGTGGACACGGCAACGCGCTCAAGTCCCGTGTCCCCGGAGCCCTCTGATCGTTCCAGCCGGGCCAGCGAAAGAATGTCATCCACCAGGGCCGCCAGCCGGTCGGCCTGCCGCGCAATGATCTCCAGAAACCGGTCCCGCGATTCGGGATCCTCCCTGGCATCGCTCAGCAGCGTCTCGGCGTAACCCTTGATCGAGGTGACGGGGGTGCGTATCTCGTGGGACACGTTGGCCACAAAGTCGCTGCGCACCCGTTCGAGCCGGCGCAGTTCGGTCACATCCTCAAGCACCAGCAGCGCGCCCGCCTCGCCGCCCCGCCCGTCGCGCAGACCGGTGGCCGAAACCAGCAAATGCCGCTCTCCATGTGCGCTGAGCGTCACATCCTCGCAAAACGGTGCCGGACTTGCCAGCAGCCGTGCCACACATTCCTGCAGTTGGGTGTTGTGCACCACCTCGCGCACTTCCCGGCCCCGCGCCGTTTGGGACTCAACACCGAACAGTTCCGCCGCCGCGCGGTTCAGGCTGATGACGCGCCCGTCCCGGTCCACCGCCAGCACACCCTCCTCCATGCTGGACAGCACCGCGTCGAGTTCGGCGCGCTGCCGGTCCGCCGCCTCCATCCGCTCGCGCAGATCACGGGCCATGGCGTTCATCGCCCCGGCCAGCTCGGCCAGTTCCACCGAATCGGGCGGCACGAGCCGCGTCTCAAAGTCGCCCGCCGCCAGGCGGCGCGTGCCCGCGACCATCCGCCTCACGGGCCCGGCAATGCGCCGCGCCAATACCAGACTGACCAGCACGGCCAGCAGCGCCACGGCGGCACCGGCGAGGGCGATGCGCAGGTATGCCCCGCGCAACGCGTCATTCACCGAGGCCAGCGAGGTGCTCGCGCGCACGACGCCGATGATGGCCCCATTCCCGCGCACCGGAACAGCCACATACACCCAGTCCTGCCGCAGGGTGCGGCTGTACCGGACCGCGCGCCCCGTGCCGCCTGCCAACGCCTCGCGCACCTCGGGGCGATCAGCGTGGTTGTCCATCTGTTCCGGCGCCTCGTCGGAGTCGCCAATCACTCTGCCCGACGGAAGCACAACGGTGACGCGGGTGCCGGAAAGCCTGCCGACCTCTTTGCAGAGCGCGTCGACCCGGGCCGACTGATCCTCCGAAAACAGCCCGGCCATCTCCAGTTCCACAATGCTGGCGCGGGCCTCCAGCGTGGCGGCGGTCTGGCCCAGATGAAACGCGCGCATGGACCGCGAGGTCTCCCAGATCCACGCCGCAAGACTGACCAGGATTACCGCGAGAAACGCGATGAGTATCTGGCTGAAAAGGCTGCGCCGCGCCACGGGTCACTCCCTGAAACGGTAGCCCACGCCGCGCACCGTTTCGATGCGGTCGCCGTGCGCCCCGAGTTTCTTGCGCAGGCTGACCACATGCACATCCACCGATCGGTCCGTCACCGGGTAACCGGGCCCGTGCATCGTGTCGACCACCTGCGCGCGGGTAAACACCCGGCCCGGCCGCCGCGCAAGCAGCGCAAGCAGGTCGAATTCCGACCGGGTGAGATCCACGGGAAGCCCTTCCACGGTCACCCCGCGCTGGTCCGGGCGGAGCACCAGCTCACCGGAGCGAATCGGCGCGCTGTCCCCCTCCTCCTCCTGCGCCTGCCGCCGCAGCACCGCCCCCACCCTCGCCACAAGCACCTTCGGGCTGAACGGCTTGGTCACATAGTCGTCGGCGCCCAGTTCCAGCCCCCGCACGATGTCCCGCTCGGAGTCGCGGGCGGTCAGCATGACGATCGGCGTCTTTGCGGAGCACGGATCATTCTTGAGTGTCGCGCACACCTCGAACCCGTCAATGCCGGGGAGCATCAGGTCGAGCAGCACCAGCGCCGGAAGCTCCTTCGGAAAAAGTTCCAGCGCTTCCGTGCCCGATTCAACGCAGACACAGTGGTAGCCCGCCCGTTCCAGGTTGTAGCGGACCAGTTCCCGGATGTCTTCCTCGTCCTCCACCACGAGTATCGGTCTGTTCGCCATCGCTGTTCCTGTGTTTTCCGTCTGCATGACCGGAAGTATGCGGCACCCGTGTTAGCGAAGGGTTAAAACCCAACCGGGGTGAACCGTTCAATCCAGGGCAAGTTCCACCGCCCGGTAGGCGCCGTGATACACCCCCATCCCGTCCAGTTTGATGATCCCGTCGCAGAGCATGGACAGCAGGTCGTCCTCGTCTATCAGCAGGCGCAGTGTCTGAAGGGTCAGCGGGAGGCTGTCGCATTCCTGCGTGCCGTCGCCCAGTTCGGACGCGCGGATCGCGCCCCAGGCCTCATGCCCGCCGACCCGCTCAAGGAACAGTTTTGGAATGGGATAGTAGGCCAGTTCGCTGGGTTTGGTGAGCAGCACGTCGCTGGCGCGCATCAGCAGGTTGGTCGTGTACACGGCGGCGTAAATGTCATTGTTCAGAAAGGTGTGCAGGCCGCCGGGCAGGTTGTCCGCCGCCGCATTTTCGGCAAACCAGGCCGTCTCCAGCCAGTCCGTGTGCCGGGTGGCCAGTTCCAGCGCGCCGGGAACGCCCCGCATCACCGTGTCGTGAATGCGCCGGTGATCGCCGAAATTGATGAACAGGGTCACGCTCTTTTCGCGCAGGCGGGGCATCAGCTCGGTGAGAATGGCCATAATCAGGCCCTGCTGCGCGCCCGCGCCGCCCACCGAGATGAGCAGCCGCCGCGGTGCTTTGGCCTGGATGCGCGTCAGCCGGGCCCCGCAGTCCAGCACGGCATTGGCCGCAAGCTCATGGTCGATATAGTGCCCGGTCATGGCAAGCTGCGCCGCGGGCACGCCGTGGGGCGTCTGGCCCGGGGTTCCCATGCCCTTGAGCGTGCGAAAACCAAAATAGGCCGAGGGCGACTGCACCGTCTGGATGCCCCCCGACGCCAGATGGAAACCCAGCGGACAGTTGTCGGGGATGACATTGACGACGCGCTTCAGTCCGGCGTGCAGCGCCCCGTGCGCCGCGAAGGGATGCGTGGCCAGAAAGGGCATGTCCTTCGGAATCTCGCCGTACACGTCGGAGAACAGCGCCGACGCCGCCATGATCGGGTAGTTCTTTTCGAGCCGCCTGTACCATTTGCCCAGAAGCGGGTCCCACAGGAGCCGGTTGAACAGCCGCGATTTTTGGCTGATGCGCGACCCCAGCGAGTACCACTTGTCCATGTCGCGAATCATGCGCGCGCCGGGCGAGTCGAAGCCGAGCAGGTCAAACCAGTAGGGGACGAGCCCCATCGAATGCGCGGCCGACGCGAGCGCCATGCCGATGCGGTAATGGCCGTAGCCCATCCGTATCGTGCCGACAAGCACCCCCTTCTCCGGATCCAAAGCCGCGCCGCCCCCGTGCGCAACGACGTTGTGCGCGCCGATATAGGGGCCCACCGTGGGGTTCTCCCGCGCGGACAGCGGATATTTCAGGCCCGCGACATAGCCGTACTTGCGGGCGTAACGCTCCCGCAGCCGCACACCCTGCGCCGCCCGTTTTGGATCAATCTCGTTTCCAAACACCTGCACCTTGTTTGTACCCATGCCGACATCATACCCCAACCGCTTTTCCCGCGTCACCTGTTGTCGATTTCCCGTCGTGGTGCTACAATGGAATCACAAGCCGCCCCCGGCGTGTGGGACAGCCGCCCCCGGCTGGGGGACCGGCAGGCGAGGGCGCCTGTCCCGCATTGTATTGGCGGAAAGTGGAGCGTGCACATTGCCAACATACGAATACCATGCCATCCGCGCCGAGGGCGACGAGGAGCACGAGCACTCCAAGTCCTTTGTGGGGGGAATCGTCATCGCGCGCGACCGGCACGAGGCAAAAGCCAAGCTGCGCGAACAGGGACTGAAGGCGACCATGCTCAAGCGCGCCCGCGGCATCATGGCCGTCATCAAGTGGCTTGACGCCGACATCCGCTAGCCCCACCCCTCCGTCATGCCCGCGCAGGCGGGCATCCGCTCCCGCCGATTTTTTCCCCGCCCGGCCGATGGGGTACAATCCGCCCATGCAGGTTGTCTTCGTCATACCCGTGTTCAACGAGCAGGAAACCCTGGAGCCGCTCGCCGAGGGGATCATCTCGCAAATGGGCGCCCGTCCGCACCGCATTCTTTTCGTGAATGACGGCAGCACGGACGAGTCCTGGGCGCGCATCCTCAGGCTGCGCGAAAAGCACGCCAACATCGATGCCATAAGGCTCCGCCGCAATTTTGGCAAGACCATCGCGCTCACCGTCGGCTTCGCCCACGCGCAGGGCGGCATCATCGTCACGATGGACGCCGACCTGCAGGACGACCCCCGCGAGATCCCGCGCATGCTCGTCCCCATCGAGGAGGGTGGATTCGACGTGGTCTGCGGCTGGAAACAGCGGCGCCGGGACCCGTGGCACAAGACCCTGCCCTCACGCGTGTACAACGCCTGGATCAAGCGCACCTTCAAGCTGCCCCTGCACGACGTCAACACCGGCTTCAAGGCCATGCGCAACACCGCCGTGTGCGGCATGCCCCTCTACGGCGACATGCACCGGCTCATCCCCGTTTTTGCCGCCAGCCTGGGCTTCCGCGTCACCGAGATTCCCGTCGCGCACCAGCCCCGCAGGTTCGGCAAGTCAAAATATGGGTTCAACCGTTTTGGCCGCGGCGCGCTTGACGCGATCACCGCCGCTTTCCTGACCAAATACGGCGATGCGCCCGGCCAATATTTCGGCCGCATGATCCTCCTCTGCGGCGCGATGATTGTGGCCGTGCTCTTCGCCGCGCTGGCCGCGTCACTGCTCGTCGCGTTCTTCCTGGGTGGCGCAAACTATGGTGAACAGCTTGCCATGACGGCGATCATCCTGCTCATGATGCTGATGAGTCTCGTCATCGTGACCGTCGGCACCGTCGGCGTGGGCCTCGGCTTCGTCGCCGAGCTCCTTTTGCGCCGCACCCCCGCCCCCGATCCCAACCGCTACATCGTGGAAAAGCACGTCGGGTAAGCAGCCCTTTCTTCACTCTGACAGACGAAGTGCCGTCTTCTTTTGACTGCGGTGGCCATGCCGCCGCTTTTCTTCGCCGGGGCCACGCCCCGGCGCTCCCCTTCGGAAGCATGCGTGCCCAGGGAAAACGACGCGGGCATCTGAACCTTCCCCATCCCGCGCCAATCGAGTAGGGGGAGGGGTTGCCCCTCTCCCCCTCTCACACCACCGGGCATACCTGCTCGGTACCACGGCGGTTTCGGTCATCTTTGAACGTTTAGTACCGTTGAACCTGTTGATGGTGGG
>CAIXUF010000818.1 GCA_903922535.1 Candidatus Hydrogenedentota bacterium | reverse complement strand
GGCTCCCTCTTCGACTTTGCGCTCTATTCTTTCCACAACGCACGGCTGCGGCTGGAAAAGGGCTCGGGCACCTACCTTTATCTGCCCAAGATGGAGCACCACCTGGAGGCCCGCCTTTGGAATGATGTGTTCACGCGGGCGGAGGCGCTGCTGGGCGTTCCCGAAGGCACCATCAAGGCAACGGTGCTCATTGAGACGATCCTGGCGTCCTTCCAAATGGAGGAAATTCTCCATGAACTGCGCCACCACAGCGCGGGGCTGAACTGCGGACGGTGGGATTACATCTTCAGCTACATAAAGAAACTCCATTCAAACCCGCGCTTCCTGCTGCCGGACCGGGGCCAGGTCACCATGACGGTGCCGTTCATGCGCGCCTACACGCTCTCCTGCATCCGGGCCTGCCACAAGCGCGGCGCCCACGCCATGGGCGGCATGGCCGCGCAAATCCCCATCAAAGGCGACGAGGAGGCCAATGCGGCCGCGCTGGAGAAGGTGCGATGCGACAAGGAGCGCGAGGCCCACGACGGGCACGACGGCACCTGGGTGGCCCATCCCGGACTGGTTCCCGTGGCCATGGCCGAGTTTGACAAGGTGCTGGGCAGCCGTCCCAACCAGCTTGAAATAATGCCCGAGGCGCCCTTTGGCGCCGCGGACTTTCTCGAAGCGCCGAAGGGCACCATCACCGAGGCGGGTTTGCGCCAGAACATCAGCGTGGGCATCCAGTACATCGCCTCGTGGCTGTGCGGAAACGGCTGCGTGCCGCTGTACAACCTGATGGAGGATGCGGCCACCGCGGAAATCTCCCGGACGCAGGTGTGGCAGTGGGCGCACCACCCGGAAGCCTGTCTGGCGGACGGGCGCAGGGTGACGCTGGAACTGGTGCGCGACGTCACCGGCGAGGAAATGGAAAAGCTGGCGCGGGAACTGGGGCCGGAGCGCATGAAAAGCGGGCGGTTCACCGAGGCACGCGCACTTTTCGACAGGCTGGTCGCGGCGAAAAAACCGGCAGACTTCCTGACCCTGGAAGCATATGCGATGCTGGACTGAGGACAGCGGAAAGGAGCATGGGGTGTGAATATGAACGAAAAAGGCACCAGGAAACCGGCGCAGACGAATGGAAAACACTGCGGTCTCTGCGGGTGGGAGGACCAGTGCGATCCGCACCTGCTGGTTTGTCCCAACGAGGTGGCCGAGCTTGAGAATCACTGGAAAAGGGATACCCGTTGGGCGCGGACCCTCCGGACCTACTCCGCGGAAAAGGTCATCACGCTGCGGGGATCCATGCGGGTGCAGCACACCATTGCCACGGAAATGTCAAAAAAACTGTGGAATCTGCTGCACACGGAGCCCTATGTGAACGCGCTGGGCGCGCTCACCGGCAACCAGGCCGTCCAGATGGCCATGGCCGGACTCAAGGCCGTCTACCTGAGCGGGTGGCAGGTGGCGGCGGACGCCAACCTTGGGGACTCGATGTACCCCGACCAGAGCCTGTACCCGGCGAACAGCGTGCCCGCCGTGGTGCGCCGCATTAACAATGCGCTCATGCGCGCCGACCAGATTCAGACGGTCAGCGGAAGAAAGGACTTTGACCCCTGGACGCCCATTGTGGCTGACGCCGAGGCGGGATTCGGCGGCGCACTCAACGCCTACGAGCTGATGCTTGCCATGATCGCGGCGGGCGCGGCGGGGGTGCATTTTGAAGACCAGCTCGCCTCGGCAAAGAAGTGCGGCCATATGGGCGGCAAGGTGCTGGTGCCCACCAGGGAGTTCGTGCAGAAGCTCATCGCCGCGCGGCTCGCCGCCGACGTGGCGGGCGTGCCCACCATCATCGTGGCCCGGACCGACGCGGACGCCGCCTCGCTGCTCACCAGCGACATCGACGAGCGGGACCAGCCTTTCTGCACCGGCGAACGCACGCAGGAGGGCTTCTATGAAATGCGTCCCGGCGTGGAGACCGCCATTGCGCGGGCCTGCTCCTACGCCCCGCACGCCGACATGCTGTGGTGCGAGACCAGCACCCCCGACCTGAAACAGGCCCGCGAGTTTGCC
>CAIXUF010000817.1 GCA_903922535.1 Candidatus Hydrogenedentota bacterium | reverse complement strand
TTGTTGCCGATCCGCAGAAGACAAGGCAGGCGGGACACCCCGCGGCACCTGTCGCCGCCGTCCCGGCGGCCCTGTACGTGCCGCGGTCGTCTCGCCTGCTCTGCGCGTATCGCAGGCGTCCCACCTGCCTGTGCGTATCGCAGGCGTCCCGCCTGCCCGTGTGTACCGCAGGCGTACCACCTGGCCGTGTGTACCGCAGGCGTCCCGCCTGCCCCGTGCTTCGATTTCCGTGCGCCCCCCAAGAACCCCGGAGGAACCCCGATGAAACGCAGCGCCATGGAACACCCCAAACTGCTGATGCTTCAGCAGGAACTGGGACTGGACAAGCCCGCCGCCGTGGGCATTCTCGAATGCCTCTGGCATTTCACCGCCAACTGCACGCCCGACGGGCGCGTCGGCAAATACGCCGACGCGCTGGTCGCCCGGAGGATGGGCTATGAGAGGGATCCGGCCGCCCTGTTCCGGGCGCTGGAGGCCAGCGGCTGGATTGACCGCAGCGACGCGGGCTGGGTGGTTCACGACTGGGCAGACCACTGCGAGGACGCCGTGCACCTGCGGTTGGCCCGGGCGGCGCTCCGCTTCGCCGACGGGACCATGCCGCGCCTGACCCGTCTTGGCGCCCGGGAACGGAAGACCGTGCTGGCCTGCTACCAGGACCGGCAGCGCGGCGCGTGGGCACAAGGTGGAGGAGGCTTCCAGCCTCCTTCGGCTATGACCCCGCCCGGACATGTTGAAAGGACGCGGCAAGATGCCGCGTCCACCTTGCGCGAAGCGGATGAAACCTCAATGGAATCCACCGTTCTTTTGTGTGCGCACGGCGTGCGCACTGCCGACGCCTTTGCCGAAGCCGACGCCCAAGCCTGTGCCAACGCCGAAGCCGACGCCGTCGCCGTCGCCGAAGGGGCCGTCGGATCGGAGGGGTCGGCGAAGATGTCGGCGAATCCGTCGGCAGGCATGTCGGCGGAGAGGCATGAATTTTCCCGGAAAGACACTCCGGGCGGCGGGAGCCCTGTTTCCGCCGCCGAACTGCTGCCGAAACTGCTGGGACAGTTCCAGGCAAAGCAAGAAGACCTGCCCGGCCGCATTTTGCGCGCCACCGGCGATGCGCCGTCCTACCGCGAGTGGTGGCGGCGGGTGGTCGGGCTCATGCTGCGCCACGACGGCGCGGACACACTGCGTGAGGCGCTGCATTACGTGGAGGACTGCGCCAGTCCGTCCGTGCGCGCGGCAAAGGATTTGGGTGAATTGCGCGCACCCGGCGCCTTTCTGGCCAGTCGTTGCCGCGATCATCTCGCCCGCCACCGTTTGCGTCTGCCCCCGCCGCCCGGGAGCGCGGCCGCGTGAGCGGCACCGTATGAGTTCCGGGGGCATCCCAAGGGAATTCAGCAGGGAAGAGCAATGACTGCAAAGCAGAAGATTTGCCCTGCCTGCAAGCGCCTTGTTTCCAGCCCGTCATGAAGGCTTGCTGCGAAGTTGTCATTTCATCACACAGGTTCGAATCACTGACGCCTGCCAGCCAATACCAGGACTTGCGAAGTGATTCGCAAATCCATTTTGTTATGGTCGCAGCCTGAGCAGAGGAGGTTGTTTTTCAGAAACCCGCCAATATAGGGGAAACGTCCCCATATATCCCCCGGGCGGTTGACGCGACCTTCACATTCAACCCACTCCGGGGTTGGCTATGATTCTGCTACCTTTCCGGAGGTTCCCTTCGGTCACCTCCGGCTACTCACATTGGTCCCTTCGGGACC
>CAIXUF010000816.1 GCA_903922535.1 Candidatus Hydrogenedentota bacterium | reverse complement strand
CGCTCCACCGACACCGCCGTCCGCGCGATGTCCAGTTGTGTTCGAATGCGCCATTCATTCTCGTACCAATTCCTGCTTCCCGACAACGACATCGACGCAAAGGGGACATGATAACGCAAACCCGTCGTCTCCCAGAATGAAAGACTGTTCTCTTCCGGCAGCCCGCCGCTCTTTGCGGCAGCAAGGCCTATGTCGAGCATGTCACGAAAGAAAAGGCCGGTCACAGCACGGTCCAGGCACCCAATGCCCGCCACTTCAATGACTGAAGAAAGCCCCTGGCGTGCGGGAGATCGCCACAGGAAATAAGGCAGTTCGTTCTCCGAATAATAGAGAAAGGTTTCCGGGTGTTCCATGCCGCAAATCATGAAGCACTCCTCTCCCGCGACAGCCCGGTTGAGGAAGGGACCCTCCGCCAGCGGCGGTAGCGCCGTTTCCAGGCCGCCCGCCAGCCGCACCAGTTCCTCATCGGGCAGGTTGCAGCGGTTCAGCACGTTTTCGAGATTGCCCAACGCAATGTTCATCACGGCGACGCGGACCAACTGCGACAGCAGCAGCGGCTCCCCGGCCAGCGAGTCTGCGATGGGAAAGGTGTCCAGCACCGAAGTTGCCGCCTCGTGCGGGTGCCGTTCCACCGCCACCACCCAGCCTTCCACCGCCAGAACACGCGCCAAATGGCGCAGTGGCGCAAGATGTTCCATGAGCGTTCCCGGTCCCGCCCTGAGGTCGGTGGGATAGCGGCTCGTGTGGAATCCCGACCGGGCCACCGCGTGCAGTTTTTCCGCGACAGGCTTGCCCACCATGTCCCAATAGTCCTTCGTCGCGGCCCACACGTCCTGCGGAATCGGCTTCGCGCGTTTTACCTGGGCGCCACCCTGCACCAGCACCTTCTTCCAGATATCTCCCTGCGGTGGGATATGCCGGTCCCCGACCACGGCGCCATGCGCCTTGCCCCAGGCATTCTCCAGCGGCCCCTCGGCGCTCTTGACTTCTGCGTACTTCACCGCGAGATTCTCTTCCCGTGGCACCGGCTTGTACCAGTCATTCAGCTCTGTCAGCGTGCCCGGCAGTCCCCGCGCGCGGAGCGCCGATTCTGCTGCCGGCGCTTCGGGCCAGCGCAACCACGCCACACCCGCGCAGAACACCGCCAGCAGCACTGCCTGCGGCAGCCACCGGCCGGGAGAAGACGTCGTTCGGCGCCCGTGCTGTCCCGGCGGTTGGCGGCGCAGGGCAGCCCGCAGCCCGCCTGCCCCCCGAAGCACCGTCTCCGGCCAGCACGCCACCGCCAGCGCCGCAATGCTCAGGCACAGCAGTACCGCCATTGAATGCTGTTCCCCCTGATACCGTGCCTTGAACGGGAACAGCGCCCCTGCCAGTCCCAGCCACAGTGCCACCGACAACAGCGCCGAGCGCCGCCGAATCCAGCCCAGCCACAGTGTCACCGCCAGCGTTGTCAGATACAGGCATATCGGAAACACCATAACGAGTGCCGTGGCGCGTGCTTCGTTGAACCCCGGAAATGGATGGGACCAGATTTGGTGCCAAAAGTTCAGAAGGGCGCCTCCCATGGCCCGGGTGATGCGGACATCAAACAGCAGGAATTCCGGCGTCAACACAAACAGGGAAACTGCGAAGAGGAATCCGATCACGCCGGCGGGCAGGGTCATGATTATCCATACCAGCAGTCCCGCCAGCAGCACCGGACCCAAGAGCAATACGGCTATTTCCCGCGGGCTGGTCGCGCCAATCGCCCACGCATCGCCCAGCAACCGCAATACGGCGGCATGGTCGCACAGCAGGAAGGTGGCCATGTACAGCGCCGCCGCCGCGCCCAGCGTAACACCCAGATTAACCCCCGCCACCGCAAGCCGCGCGCGGGCGGCCTGCGCCTTGGTCACCGGATGTCGCGTTGTCCAGCCCGAGACCGACTGCCGGTTCTCGCGCCAGCAAATCAGAGACGTCTGCATGCGCCACGCCACTGCCGCCAACAGCAGCGCCAATAGGGAAAACAGCTCCGTCACGATTGGACTTGAAAACACCTGTGCGGTGGTCGGGCGCATCTCAGTCACACCGTAATGCTCAATGAGCGTGTATACCCAGTAGCCCGCCGTCAACAGCAGCCAGAAGAACAGCGACGCCTTCGGCAGCAGCAGCCGCGTGCGCCGCATCTCATACCAGAACTGCGCCGCCTGCGGCGAAGAAAACTCCCCCTCGCCGGATCTGCCGCGCCAGCCTAGCAGGTCGGCGACAGTTGCGCCCCGGGACGGATCAATGCGCCATCCCAGCCGGGTGCGCTTGACGGCCGACAGCGCAACCACGTGGCAGGCGCCGGCCACACCGGCAAACCCAACCAAAAACACCGGCGCGCTCGCATGCTCCATCGCATCCAGAAAATCAAAGAACCAAACCCACCAGCCCGTGTACTGCAACACCCACACGGCCGCCGTCGCCGCCAGTGCAAAGACCAGGCCCGTCGCCAGCGCCCGCACCCAGTCCACCGTCTGCACCAGCAGATAGAACATCCCCAGCACGAACACCATCCGCCAGCCCAAGTCCTGACCGAACAGCAGCCAGAATTCCAGAAAAAGAGAAGCCCCCAGCGCCATAACCTCGGCCAGACGCACCACCATCGGCACCGTCACCGCCGCCATCGTGTCCACCGGCATCCGAAGAATGCGCCGCGAAAATCCCCCGCCCAAATGCCCCGGATTCCGCAGATTCAGCACCAGCAGCAGCGCGCAAATCGCCGGCAGCCACGTCGCGGTGCCCCTGGAAATACTGAGAACGGACTCCCAATGAATCGTGACCGAATTGGCAAAGCACATCCGGACCATGACGATCAATCCCACCGCCAGACACACCGCAACGATGGAGCCGCCCACACGGATCTCTTCCCACACCAGCGCCCGTATTCTGCTGTTCATAAGGCCACCTCTCCGCCCATCTCAATCCACACACCGTCGCCCTGCATGCGCGCCGTTCCATATTGACTGCGGTGGCCATGCCACCGCGTTTCTTCGCCGCGGCCATGCCCCGGCGGCGGAAGCATGGCTTCCGCAAAACAAAGCGACGGCATGGCCACGGCACTCCAAAAGCACGCCCTGCCCTTCGAAGTTTCGTCGGGAAGTGTTGTCTTGCACTTCATCGTTCACACGCCCGCGACGGGCGTATCCGCCACCTGCGGCCGCTCCCGCGCCTCCACCGGAGCCACCGTAAACGTGATATCCCCGTTCGTCCACCAGTTCTCCTTTACCTCCTCGCCCTTCTGATCCGTCCCGTTTCGTCCGAAACTGTACACCACGAACTCGCCGTTCTCCTTCACCCGGTACGACAGCGGCTTCCCGTCGTTCCACGGGTCCATCGGCACCCGGTCCAGAAACGACGGCACCAGTTCCTCCAAACGCCCCGGCAAACGCCCGTTCGCCAGCCGGTGCCGCTCCACGGCCAGCGCCGTGCAGGCCATATCCAGTTGCGTGCGGACACGCCATTCCGACTCGTATGCCCGCTCTAGCGCGGGCAGGAGAACATAGGATAATGGTGCGTGATAGGACATTGATGCCAAGGTGGTTTCATAACGCGCCACCACGCCCGGCAGTCTGCCCGTCTTTGCAGCCTCCGATGCATTGTCCCGGTTGGCCGCCTGCATGCGCGCCATCACCATGCGCTCCGTTCGGTTCATTCCGATGAGGTCGCTGCCCATGCACTCCAGCACCCCCCGCAGCAAACTGTACGCGCTTCGTTCCTTCGTTTCCGCCCCGCGCCCCGACCACAACGTTTCATAGCCGTCCGCCTCCCAGTGGTTATACTGGGAGGAAAGTGCGACAGCTTCCTCGCCCGCCATGGCCCGAGAAAGGAACGGCCCCTGTTCCAGCGGGGGCACCGCATGCTTCATCCCGTCCTGCAACCGCGCCAGCATCGCCTCGGGCAGTTCAGTGCGGTTCATCACCGTTTGGAGGCTGTCCACGGCAATGCCGTAGATCGCCATGCGTACCAACTGAGAGATGAGCAGGGGTTCGCCTTCCAGCGAATTGGCCAGCGGGATCAGGTCCAACACCGCCGTGGCCGCGTCCTCCGGACGCCATTCCACCGCCGCCACCCATGCCTCCACGGCACCCTCGCGGGCCAGCACGCGCAACTCGGCGAGGTGCGGCAGCAGGACTTCGAATCCCAGGCGCAGATCAACCGCGTAGCGGCTCTGCCGCAGTCCCGATTTCGCCGCCTCGTCCAGTTTCGCCGCCACCGGCCCCGTCACCGCCTTGGCGTAGTCCAGTGTGGTCGTCCAAACCCCGGGGGGAATAGGCTCGGTCCGTTTCACTTTCGCGCCTCCCTGGACAAGCACATTGTCCAGTGCGTCTTTAGCCTTCAACTCCTTCACCGCCTGCTGTAACGCGGGATTGGTCGCCGACTGCTTCATCCATGTGTCCTCAAGCTTCTTCTGCAGCGCGACAGCGTCCAGATAGCGGTTGGCCAGATTCTCCAGCGCGGGCACCGGCATGTACCACTCGTTCTCCTCTTCCCGCGTGGCAGGCAGACCCTGCGCATGCAGCGCCTCGATCACCTTCGGCACCGCCGGCCAGCGCAGCCAGGCCACACCCACCACCGCCGCCGCCAATGCCGCCATTTGGACCGCCTGTTTCCCGGAGAATGCGAACTTCATCTGCCGCTGATGCTGTTGGCGATTCTCCCGGTGGAGTGTGCCCCACAGCCCGCCCGCCGAAGCCAGCACCCGTTCAGGCCAGCCCAGCACCGCCAGCGCCGCAAACCCGGCGCAATATACCACCGCCAACTGCGCCGCCGCCGGCGGCAGACTCCAGGCAAAGGGGTACAGCAACAGCGCAATGCCCGCCCACAGCGCCGCACAGGCCGCAATGGACCTGCGCCGAATCCAACCCAGCCAGCCCAACACCGCAAGGTCCGCCGCCAGCATTGCCACGGGCGCGAGCCCCGTGAACCACACCGCAAAGGGCACCAGTGCAAAAGACAGGCGCTCCCGCAGATGGTGGCTGTCGCGCGTGAGGAGGTCGAGGCTGTCCGCGCCCAGCCATAGCAGCACCATGCCGGCGGTCGTCGCGGCGTAAACCAGAAGCAACCGTCCCGTCAGGTTCATTGCGACCCATGCCAGCAGCCCAAACACAAGCGCCGGGCCCAGAAGCGCCATCAGCACCTCGCGCGTGCTGGCTTCGCCGTGGGCCAGCACCGCGCCAAACAAACGCGCGGCCGTGAACCGGTCCGGAAGCAGGTAGGCGGCCAGATACACCAGCGTCACCAGGCCCAGCATGACGGCCAAATTGATCCCCGCCGCGCTCACCCGTGTCCGGGCTTCCTCGGCCCCGGGCAGGGGCAGGCGCGCGGTCCATATCAGGGAGGGCTTGCCCCCGCGACGCCCGCCCAGGCCTGTCACGAGCCGCCACCCCGCCGCCGCGCACACCAGCGCCGCAAACGGCATGAGCTGGCTGAAGAAAAAATAACTCCTCATCGAGAAAAGCCATGCGGTAAAATGGCCGTCGACATGGCGCTGGCCCGTGTAGAAATCCACCAGCCAATACAGGGAGACGCCCCCCGCCCAGAGCAGCAGGGTCATTTTGCCCAGCAGCAGACTGTTCTGCCGCAGGTGATACCACAGATGTGCCGCACGGACGGACGCGAAAGGCCGTGCCTGCACTGCGGGAGCGCCGACTTTGGTTGTTCCTGCCACCGCGCCATACGGCCACAGCGTGACACACTCCCCGCGCCGCGTCCAGACCACCAGGCCCATCGACACGGCAAAGGCCAGCGCAATCCACGCGGCAATTACCAATGGGGAGGGGGGAAGCACCCAACTTGCCCCGGCCAAATAGTCCCACCATTCCAGCAGTCCCGTGTATTGGACCACCAGCGCAAACGCACCCCCGATCAACGCTGTCAGTGGCCAGGACAGCACCGCCCGCATCCAGTCGAGCATCTGGATAAACGCATACGCCCCCACCACCAGCAGCACTGCATCCCATTCGGGCCCATGCCGGTAGAGCAGCCAGCAGGCCAGCTTCAGCAGGAGCGTCAGCGCCACCATCTCCGCCAGGCGCACCCCAAAAGTCACCGTTACCGCCGCGGCGGTGTTGATCGGCAGCCGCAGGATACGCCGCGAGAATCCGCCGCCTAAGTGTCCTGAATTGCGCAAATTCAGCACGAGCAGCAGCCCGCACAGCAGCGGAATGCCCAGCGAAAAGCCCAGCACGCTGGGTCCGGCGCGCAGCCAGCGGCCCGCATAATAGCCGTCCACATCCACGCGGACGATCAGCAGCAGCCCCACCGCCAGGCACACCGCCGCGATGGGGCCGCCGACCCGCAACTCCTCCCAGACAAGCGCCCTAACCCTACTGTTCATGGCCGTTCCTCCCGGCGTCACGCGGTTGCCCGCGCCACAAAAATCGCCTCCAGCGTCGGCACCGCCGACTCCACGACTTCGCAGCCCGCGGCCTGCGCCGCGCTCACAAACGCCGCCTCCTCGCCCTCGCACACCAGGCTCCACTCGCGTCCGTCGCCCAGCGCGTGAATCACCCCCGGCAGTTCCGGCCGCGCCCTGCCCGCCTCCTTCGCGCGCACAATATACTTGCGGTGCCGCGTCTTCACCTCGTCCATGCTCATGTCCAGCACCACCCGACCCTCGTGCAGCATCGCCACATGGTCCGCCACCCGCTCCACCTCCTCCAGCAGGTGCGACGAGAACACCACCGTGCGGCCCTCGTCGGCCACCGTGCGCACCACCGCCGCCAAGATGTGCTGACGCGCCACCGCGTCCAGCCCCGACGACGGTTCGTCCAGCAGCAGCAGTTCGGGCCGGTGCGCCAGCGCCGCCAGCAGCCCCGCCCGGGCCAGTTCGCCCCGCGACAGATTGCCGATCTTCGCGTCCGCCGCCAAGCCGAACTCCTCGCGCAGCTTTTCGGCGAAGGCGGGATCCCAGTTCGGGTAAAAGGCCTGGGTGTAGCGCATCAGTTCCCGCACCCGCATCCACTTCGGCAGGTCCCGGTCCTCCGACAGATACCCGACACGGCCCAGCACCGCCGTCGGGTCATACACCGGGTCAATCCCGAACACCCGCACCGACCCGGTTTTGGCCTGATAGGCGCCCAGCAGGTGCTGGATCAGCGTCGTTTTGCCCGCGCCGTTCTCGCCCACCAGCCCAAACACCTGGCCCCGGCCCACGCGCAACGAAACGTCGCGCAGCGCCTCCTTGCGGCCAAAGCGCCGGGAAAGCCCCGAAATCTCAATGATACTGTCCGATTCACAACTGCTCATGGGATGTCTCCTCGTTGCCTTCCGCCCTGGGTTCGACGCGCAGATCGCGGTCGCGCTCGCGCAGCAGTTCAATCACCCGTTCCAGCTTAAAGCCCAAGTTCCGAGATTCGGCCACCAGGGCGTCAATGCGTTCTGAAAGAATGCGGCGGCACTCCGCATCCGAGTAGGGCACCGGCCGTTCCGCCACGTAACAACCCGACCCCCGCTTCGTGTAGATGAGTCCCGCGGTTTCCAGTTCCCGATAGGCACGGACCACCGTGTTCGGGTTGACCAGCAACTGCTGCGCCAGCGCCCGCACCGAGGGAAGCTCATCGCCCGGCCCAAGCCGTCCCGTGGCAATAAGATGTTTGACTTGGCGCACCAACTGAAAATACATTGGCGTGCCGTCACTCTGATTGATCGAGATAAGCACGTTCCCATTCTCCTTGTTTGCGCGACTGTATCGATACAGTAACACACTTTCTGTGATCTGTCAAGTCCAGGCAATCGTGAAAAAGACCTCCGTGCACAAGGCACCGGGGCCTTTCCATGCATATTGCCCCCGGGAATCTCACCGAACTTGCCCTATTCCTGTCTCGGCGCACTTGCTCCCCTGGCGAAAAAAGGAATATCTGGACGCATGCTCAGTATTTTTCGCTCTGTGACTTGCCCGCCGCCAATAGGTATAATTACCCATCGCGCCAGGCCGGGAATTGGGTGGCCTGTCCCGGCATGTTTTCCCAGTACGCAAATTACAAGGAATCGGATCGCCATGCCCAACACGGACCTCATCGTCGTGCTCGACGTGGACACCCGCGCCGAGGCGCTTTCCATTGTGGAGCGCTGCGGTGCCTGCCGCTGGTTCAAAATCGGCTCGCAACTGTACACCCGCGAGGGACCGGAGATGGTGCGCGAGGTAATTGCACGCGGCAAACGGGTGTTTCTGGACCTCAAGTTTCACGACATTCCGAACACGGTGGCCCATGCCGCAGCGGCGGGCGCGGCCTTGGGCGCGGGCCTCATGACGCTGCACGCCTTTGGCGGCCGCAAAATGATTGCCGCGGCACGCGAAGCCGTGGAGGGCAGCGCCACCCGTCTGCTGGCCGTCACGGTGCTCACGAGCCTGAGCGATGCCATGCTGCGCGACGAACTGGGCGTGCCCGAGACGGCCGCGCAGACCGTGCCGCGGCTCGCAAAGATGGCCGTCGAATCGGGGGCGCACGGCATCGTCTGCTCTCCCCACGAGATTGCGCTGGTGCGCGCGGCTGTGGGTCCGGAGCCGCTCATCGTCACACCGGGCATCCGCCCCGCATGGGCGAGCGCGGATGACCAGCAGCGGATCATGACCCCCGGCGAGGCCGCCGCGGCCGGCGCCAGCATGATCGTGGTGGGCCGGCCCATATTGAAGCACGCAAACGCCGCCGAGGCGGTGGACCGCATACTAGAGGAGATGCACGCATGACGCCACAGGAAGTGATTGACATTTTCAAGGCCACCGGCGCGTTGCTGGAGGGACACTTCATTTATACCAGCGGCCGCCATGGGCGGCAGTTCCTGCAGGCCGCGCGCGTGACGCAGTACCCGCAGCACACGGAAACCCTGTGCCGCGGCATGGCGGAGAAGTTCAAGGACGACAGCGTCGATCTGGTCGTCGGCCCCGCCACAGGCGGCATCATGCTTGCCTACGAGACGGCCCGCCACCTGAACTGCCGCTGTGCCTACTCCGAGAAGGACGGCAAGGGGGGCATGGCCGTCAAGCGCGGCTTTGCGCTCAAACCCGGCACGCGTGTGCTGGTGGTGGAGGACATCGTGACCACCGGCGGTTCGGTCAAGAAGACCATCGAGCACCTGCGCGAGCGCGGCGCGGAAGTAGTCGGCGTGTCGGTGCTCATCGACCGCAGCGGCGGCGAGGCCGCCTTCGACTGCGCCTACCGTCCGCTGGCCGAACTGCCCATGCAAAGTTTTCCGCCCGACGCACTGCCCGAAGACCTGATCGCCACCCCGGCCGTGGAACCGGACGACCTGATCGCCTGAAACAGCGCTGTTCGGCTCTTCCGTCCCTATCGTCCATACTGTCCATTTTTCCAAATGCCCGAGTGATTGGTAATTCATGATTGCATTGAATGAAGCACAGAAGGCCGCGGTGGAGGCGGCGGAGGGTCCGACGCTGGTGCTTGCGGGCGCCGGCAGCGGCAAGACCCGTGTCATCATCGAGCGCATGGCGTGGCTGGTCGAGGAGCGCGGCGTGGACCCCGCACGTCTGCTGGCGCTCACCTTCACCAACAAGGCCGCGGCCGAAATGCGGACGCGCCTGGTCGCGCGCCTGTCGGGCCGTATGGACCCCAGCCGTCCGGGATCATTCCTCGGAACCTTTCACTCTTTCGGCCTGCATGTGCTGCGTCGCGACATCGACCGGCTTGGCCGCAGCAAGAATTTCACTGTCTTCGACGATCAGGACCAGAACTCGCTCATGAAGCGGCTGGTCAAGGAGATGCCGCAGTCCTTCGAGCCGGTCACGCCGCGGGCGGCGTTGTCCTGGATCAGCCGGCTCAAGCAGAACGTGGAGGAGCCGGACTGGGAGCATGATCCCAAGTTCCCCGCCGAGGAGAGTTACCGCACCCTCTGGAAGCGTTACCATGCGGCGCTGGAGGCGGCGTCCACGCTGGACTTCGACGACCTGCTGGTGCTGTTGGTGCGCCTGTTCGACAAGGACGACGATGCGCGCGCCAAGTGGCAGCGCCGCTACACGCACATCCATGTCGACGAGTACCAGGACACCAACCGCGCCCAATACCTCATCACGCGCCATTTGGGCGGCGAACGGGGCAACATCTTCGCCGTCGGCGACGAGGACCAGAGCATCTACTCCTGGCGCGGCGCGGACATCAACAACATTCTCGATTTCGGCAATGACTTCCCCCAGGCCGCGGTGTTCCGCCTGGAGCAGAACTACCGCAGCACACGCCCGATCCTGGACGCGGCCAACCGGCTGGTCTCCAACAACATCAACCGGCTCGGCAAGTCGCTCTGGACCGACCGCGCAGAGGGCGCGGCGGTGCGCTACTTCCTCGCGGAGCACGGCGACGAGGAGGCCCGCTTCATTGTCGAGGACATGGTCAAGCGCGGCCTTGCGCCGCGCGACACCGCCGTGCTCTACCGCACGAACGCGCAGGCGCGCCTGCTGGAAGAGTCCCTGCTGCGACGCGGCATCAACTACATCGTGGTCGGTGGGATCCGTTTTTACAGCCGCAAGGAGATCAAGGACATCGTCGCCTATCTGCGCCTGCTGGTGAACCCGCGCGACGACGAGTCGCTGCGGCGCATCATCAACGTGCCCGCGCGCGGCATCGGCGGCATCACCCGCGACCGCTTCAAGGAATACGCGGCCGCGCGCGGCTGCCCGCTGTTTGAGGTGCTCCGCGAGACAGAAACCGACGAGACGCTGGCCGCGCGCGCGCGCCAGTCTGCGACGGGACTCGTTGCCCTGATAGACGATCTGTCCAACGAGGCGGCCAAGGGACCCGTAGCCCCGCTGGTCGAGAGCCTGCTGGAGCGCATCGACTACCGCGAATTCGTGCGCCAGAGCGATGAAAAGGACTTCCGCTCCCGCATCGAGGTGGTGGATGAGTTTGTCGTAGCCTGCAAGCAGCACGACAAGGACATGGGCACGCCCCTGATCGATTTTCTCGCCGACCTTTCCCTGTCGTCCGACGTGGACGGCTATGACGCCGAGACGCCCGCCGTGACGCTCATGACCTGCCACAGCGCCAAGGGTCTTGAGTTTCAGCACGTCTACCTTTGCGGGCTGGAGGAGGGGCTGTTCCCCATGCTCCGTGACGACGAGGAGGACAGCGCGGCCGATCTGGAGGAGGAGCGCAGGCTCTGCTATGTCGCGATGACCCGCGCCCGCGAGACGCTCACCATGAGCGCCGCGCAGTCGCGCATGATTTACGGCCGCACCGATGCGGGGCGCGAAGTGTCGCGCTTTGTCCGCGAGATCGGCGAGGCCCGGCTGGACTGGCTGAACAAACCCGCCCCGCGCGCCGCGGCAAAACCGGGTCCGGCCCGGCCTGTCGCCGCCGAGGCTGACACATCCGGCAACCTGCGCATGGGTGCGCGCGTGCGCCATGCCACCTTTGGCCCGGGCACCATAATGTTTCTGCAGGGCACCGGGGAAAAGATCCGCGCCCGCGTGCGATTTGACACAGGCAGGGTGGCAACCCTCATGATTGCGCTGGCACCGCTGGAAATTCTGGAGACCAGGAAACGATGAACCTAGACGAACTTCGCGCGAAAATAGACGCGCTGGACGCGGACATTCTCAGATCGCTGAACGAACGCGCGCGCATGGCGCAGGAAATCGGTGAGTTGAAACGCAGCTCCAACGCGCCGATTTACGTGCCCGAGCGCGAGAAGGCGGTCTTTTCACGCATTGGCGAACTGAATGCGGGACCACTGAGCACCAAAGCGCTCACCGGGGTTTACCGCGAGATTATCAGCGCCATCCGCGCCCTGGAACGGCCGACCAGCGTCGCGTTCCTGGGCCCGCGCGACACCTTCAGCCACATGGCGGCGCTGCGCGTGTTCGGCGCCGAAAGCGAATACCATCCGCTGCCGTCGTTCTCGGACGTGTTCACCGAGGTGGAGCGCGGCCGCATCGATTACGGCGTGGTGCCCGTCGAGAGCAGCATGGGCGGCTCGGTCAGCGACACGCTGGACCGGTTCATCACGTCCGAACTCAAGATAGTCAACGAAATCCTGATGCACATCACCCAGAACCTGCTGGCCAAGTGCAAGATGGACGAGATCAAGCGCGTTTACTCCAAGGACAACGCCATTTTGCAGTGCCGCAACTGGCTGAGGGCCAACCTGCCCGGCGTGCCGCTCATCGAGACAAGCAGCACGGCCGAGGCGGCGCGCCGCGCCGCGGCTGAACCCGGCGCCGCCGCCATCGCCAGCAGGCTGGCCGCCGTGACCTATGATCTGGACGTTCTGGTGGAGCGCGTCGAAGATGCCCCCCACAATTTCACGCGGTTCGTGGTGATCGGCCGCCAACTGGTCCGCCCCACGGGGGACGACAAGACCTCCATACTCGTCTGGGTGAAAGACAGGGCGGGCGCTTTGTACAACCTGCTGCTGCCGTTCCAGAAGCGCGGCATCAATCTGACGCGCATCGAGTCGCGCCCCAGCCAGCAAAAGGCATGGGAGTATGTCTTCTTCATTGACTTCCTCGGCCACATCGAGGACACCGTCGTCAAGGAGACGCTGGAAGAGGCCGGGGACCAGACCCGCAACCTGAAGATACTGGGATCATTCCCAAGGGCCGACCTGGTGGACTGAGGGATGGCAGTGCGTCGGTATTGCTGCTTCATGGACGATACGGACGGCTGAGATCGACGGTGTCCGTCTCGTTCATGCGGTCCATACTGTCCATGCCGTCCGTGAAGTCCATATCGTCCATTTCCCGTAAACGGTTTTGCAGGTGCATTGTCCGTCCCAAACGTGCTAGGCTTTGCACTCATTCCCCCGTATTTCAGCACGGCAAAGGTGTACAAGAATGGAATCACTGGCGTTTCT
>CAIXUF010000815.1 GCA_903922535.1 Candidatus Hydrogenedentota bacterium | reverse complement strand
CCTCCAGTGTTTACGCAACCGATGTTCCCTCGCAGGCGTTCGATGATAATCCCAACACCTGTTGGAGTTCCCAGGGCGACAAGAACAACACCTGGCTGGAGGTTGATCTGGGCAAGCCAGAGACCTTTTCCAGCGTCCTGCTTTCCGAGGCGTATGGGGAACGCATCGGGGAATACTCCCTGCAATACTGGGATCACGACCAGTGGAAGACCTGCCTGACCGGCACCACAGTCGGGCATGGCTTGCGAAAGTCGTTCGCGGCGATTACCGCGCAGCGGGTCCGCATCCTGATTACCAAAGCCAGCGACAACCCGGGCCTTAAGGAGTTCGAGCTCTTTGCTTGCACGGGGTTTGCCGCGAATACGCCCGGCATCCATGTTTGGCCGTCGGTGGTTCCTAAGGACTGTCCGCTGACGCAGTCCCGCGAGTTTGAGGGTCTGGGATTCACCGGGGATTTTGTCAATTACGGCCATGCTGACACCTGGTATCCGTCGTGGGGCGCGGACGGGCGGCTTTATTCGTCCTTTACTGACGGCGATGTAGACTGGGTGAAGCCCGATGGTTCGCTTGAAAGGGTCGGGTCGTGCTCAGGAGGGGGCAATCCGGTGATTGGCCATGCGATGATCGAAGGTGACGATGTCATGAGTCTTAAAATAATCGAACCAGGCAACATTTCGGCCCCGGCGTTGCCATACGGGGGACGTTATCCCTGCGCCGGTCTTCATTACAACGGGGTCTGGTATCTCGGCACCTATGCGCTGGCCGACGCGGCTTACGGGCTTAACTGGCCGGTTCTCGGACCGTTTGCCGGGTTCCACATTTCCAAGGACAACGGCAAGACCTGGACGAAATCCCCCTGGGGATGCGAGCCAGGCAAGACGCTTTTTCCGGAGCCGGAGAAATTCAAGGGACCGCTCAAGCTCGGCGTGCCGCATGTGGTGGACTTCGGCAAAAACATGGAGAATTCCCCCGACGGCAAGATGTATCTGGTCTGCCATGGCGCGACCGAGTGGGACGAGGCGGATCGCAAGGCGAATCTGAGTTGGATCACCGGTGATCAGATCTATCTTTGCCGCGTGACGCCAAGCCCGGAGACGGTCAATGATCCGGCGCAATATGAATACTTCGCCGGTCACGACGCGAAGGGAACGCCGGTCTGGAGCAGGGAATACTCCAAAATCCAGCCCTTGATCGACTGGAACAACAATTGCGGCGGCGTCACAGTGACTTACAACCCGCCGCTGAAAAAATACCTGATGTGCGTGACCGACGGGCGCACCACCGAAAGCCGCTACAATACCTATATTTTGGAATCTGAGCGCATTACCGGTCCCTGGAGAATGGTGACTTACCTGAAGGACTTCGGAACGCAAGCTTACTTCGTCAATATTCCGAGCAAGTTCATCAGCAAGGATGGACGTTCCTTCTGGCTCTGCTACTCGGCGAACTGGAAGAATGTGTGCGACAAAAAGATGGTTCATCCCGTCAGTCCGGAAGGGGGATCCTACACCCTGTCCCTGCATGAAGTCCGGATGCTTACTGCTTCCGAAGCCAAGTCGCTGCCGCCGATGGACCCACCGGCACCAAGGTAAACTTCCCGACGAAGCCCGTTCTTGGGGGAAATGCACCGCCTCCGAGTATCCTTAATTAGTATCCCATTGTTCATGTCGCGCTAATCACTAAGCACTATGAAAACGCATAAACTTCAAACTTACATAGTCATTCCGTGTCTCTTGGCGGTCATGGTGGCTGGAACATTACGTCCGGTTGCGGCGGGGGAATCGCAGCCGAATGGCAAGGTGGTCACCGTGTCTAATGAAGTCGTGGCATTGAAGATTGACGCGGTCGAACGTCGCCTGTCGCTCACCGCTGCAGCGACGCAGGAAGTCCTGCTGGACAATGGCTGGCCGGCGGCGGATGGCTGGGGGCGCGTTTCCGGGACCGGTAAGCCGGATGGCTGGAATGGCTGGGAGGCCAATCTGACGCAAGAACCCATCGAGGACAATTTCGGGAAAGGCCAGCGCGTAAACGTAGCGTTGACTAATCACGAACGTCCGGCCGTGCCGACGTATCTTTTCAGTTACACGCTGCACGACGGCAGCGGCGTG
>CAIXUF010000814.1 GCA_903922535.1 Candidatus Hydrogenedentota bacterium | reverse complement strand
GGATGCCGCGAAAGAGGTGGCGGGACCCGGAGGCGTCCTGTCGGCCCAGATGGCCGAGCCGATCCGCGTGATGGATATTGTGAAGCCGGTCGCCATCAAACAGACCAAGCCCGGAATGTACATCTTCGACATGGGCCAGAACATGGTCGGATGGTGCAAACTCACGGTGCAGGGTCCCAAGGCCGCCCAGGTAAAGTTGCGCTTCGCCGAAACGATCAAAGACGACGGCAACATCTATCTCGACAACATTCGCGGCGCCCGGGTGACCGACCTGTACACGCTCAAGGGAGAGGGTGTTGAAACCTACACGCCGCGCTTCACCTATCACGGGTTCCGCTATGTGGAAATGACCGGATTTCCCGGCGAGCCCACGCTTGGGGCGCTCGAAGGGCAGGAGGTCTATGACAATGTGGCGAACGCCGGTTCCTTTGAATGCTCCAACCCGCTCATAAACCGGATCCACAAGAACATTTTCTGGGGCACGCGGGACAACTACCGCAGCTTCCCCACCGACTGCCCGCAGCGTGATGAGCGACAGGGTTGGCTGGGTGACCGCTCGGCCGAGTGCAAGGGCGAAAGCTTCCTGTTTGACATTTCCGCCCTGTACAGCAAGTGGATCGGCGACATGCACGACGGCCAGCGCGACGACGGCAGCGTCTCCGACGTGTGCCCGACCTACTGGCCGCTGTACAACGACGGCGTGACCTGGCCCAGCACTTTCGTCATCGCCCCCGACATGCTGTACACCCAGTACGGCGACATGCGGGTGATTGAGCGCCATTATGACGGCATGAAGAAGTGGATTGAGCACATGAAGGGCTACATCAAGGACGACCTGATCGCCAAGGACAGCTACGGCGACTGGTGCGTGCCGCCCGAGGAGAAGCACCTCATCCATTCCAAGGAGGAGAAGCGCAAAACGCCCGCCGAACTGCTGGGCTCCTCCTACTTCATTTATGACCTGCGCCTGATGGCCAAGTATGCCGGACTGTTGGGCAAGAATGATGACGGTGCCGCGTTCACGGCGCTGGCGGACCGCATGACCGCGGCGTTCAACAAGAAATTCTGGGATGCCGACAAGGCCTATTTCGGCAACGGTTCCGAAACGTCCCAGGTGCTGCCGCTGGCTTTCGGAATCGCCCCAGAGGCAACGCGCGGCCCCGCCTTCAAGTACCTGGCCGACAAAATCATGAACGAGGGCCAGGGCCATCTTGCGACCGGTCTGATCGGCGGCCAGTGGCTCATGCGCCTGCTGTCGGACAACGGCCGCGCCGACATCGCCTACACCATCGCCTCGCAGAAGGATTATCCGAGCTGGGGCTACATGATCAGCAAGGACGCCACGACTATCTGGGAGTTGTGGAACGGCGACACCGCCGACCCCGCCATGAACTCGCACAACCACGTCATGCTCGTCGGCGACCTCGGAATATGGTTCTACGAGTATCTCGGCGGCATACAGGCGGACCCGGCAAAACCCGGTTTCAAGCACCTTGTCATGGAGCCCCATCCCGTGGGCGACCTCACGCACGTTGCAGCCGCGCACCAGTCCCTCTATGGCCTGATTTCCAGCAAATGGACCATAGACAACGGAAAGCTCCTTTGGAACTTCGAGATCCCGCCGAACACCGCCGCGACGGTCAGCGTGCCCGTGCAGGGCGACGGCGCGGTGGAGGAAAGCGCCGGTCCGGCGGACAAGGCCGTCGGCGTGAAGTTCCTGCGCCGGGACGCGGGCTATGCCCAGTACGAGGTTGGCGCCGGAGCGTACACCTTCGCAACCGCTTGGAAATAGGTCACATATATATTGTCCCTCTGCGCATGAGGCGTTCAGGACGCCTCATGCGCAGTACTCTTAACAGATGGTCTCGACAATCGCAGAAAACCCGAGTTGACGGCAGAGGCTCGAAAATCGTAAAGTGTCAAAACCTTGGCCGACAATGGGATTTGCTGGAAGAGCGGTGGGCTATTTCCTGAATTTCTCAGTGGTGGGGCTTTGGCCAGTCATACGTTGGATCAAAAGTGTGGGTGAAATGCGTCCCAGTGTTGGGATGCAGGGCGGAATATCGAAATTCACATAACGGAACGGCAAGGAGCGAGACGACATGGAACAGTCCCCGGAGATCAAGTTTTTCAACGGCGAGAACATCCCGGTTGAGCTGCACAAGGTTCGCATTGTGCAAAAGCTGCATCTGAAACCCATAGAGGAGCGGCTGGGTGCCATCAAGGAGGCGGGCTACAACTCGTTCCTCCTGAGCACGCGCAACGTCTTCCTCGACATGCTCACCGACAGCGGCACGAACGCGATGAGCGACCGCCAGGTCGCCTCGATGCTCATGGCCGACGATGCATACGCCGGATCGCAGAGTTTTGAGCGCCTGCAGGAGGCCATTCAGGACGTTTTTGGCGCGAAGTACTTCCTGCCCGTGCACCAGGGCCGCGCCGCCGAGCACATCATTTTCCAGGCCTTCGTGAAGCCCGGCGACATCATCCCGATGAACTACCACTTTACGACCACCAAGGCGCACATCGAGATCCCGGGCGGCACGATTCTCGAGATTTATCACGACGACGCGACCAACATTAAAAGCACAAAACCCTTCAAGGGCGACATCGACATCGAAAAGCTCAAGAACGTGATCGCCAAGCACGGTGCGGATCACGTCCCGCTCGTGCGCATGGAGGCCTCGACCAATCTTCTCGGCGGGCAGCCTTTCTCCATGGCGAACCTGCGCGAGGTCCGCGCCATCTGCGACCAACACAATATCCCGCTCCTGATGGACGCCAGCCTCATCGGCGAGAACGCCTACTTCATCAAGCAGCGCGAGCCCGAGTTCAAGAACACGCCCATCAAGGACATCCTGCTGCTCATGTGCGGCCTGTGCGACGTCGTCTACTTCTCCAGCCGCAAGGTCAGCTCGACCCGCGGCGGCGGCATCTTCACCAACAACGTCAAGTACTTCGACAAGCTGAAGGACATGGTCATCCT
>CAIXUF010000813.1 GCA_903922535.1 Candidatus Hydrogenedentota bacterium | reverse complement strand
GCCGTCCAGGTGGACCCGTTGTCGCTGAAGCGCATGCGCGTCACGCCCGATCCCGTGTCGGCCCAGTTCAAGTTCAGGGAAACGGAGCTGCTGGTCGTGGCCGATGCGCCGTTGTTGATGACTATGCTGCCCGTCGGTGGAATGGTGTCGAGCCGGATATAGTCGCTGTAGACGGCGGAACGATTCTGCTTTCGATCCAGGAACTGAACTCGGACAGTTTTATAGCCATCTCCGGAGGGCAGCGTGTAGGCGCGCGTCGCGGCCAGCGTTTCCCAGGCGGACCAGGTTGACCCGTTGTTGCTGAAGCGCATGCGCGACACGCCGGTTCCCTCGGATCCATCATCCCAGGAAAATGTCAATGTGACATTGGCAGACTTGGTTACCGCGCGGTTGTCGTTGATAAGGATGGTGCCCGTCGGCGGTGTCGTGTCGGCATCTTGGAATTCGGCGAGATACTGTTGTGCGTGCCCGTCCATGGTGGTGAACAAGCCTCCGGCAAATACTGTGGTTCCGTGGACTACCAAAGGCATGACTGCGGCGTTCGGGTTTGGATTCCAGGAGGAGGCCAGGCCGGTGGTGGCGTTGAGCCGGGCGAGATAGTTGCATGCCTGTCCGCCGATAGTGGCGAAGCCGCCACCAGCATACACCCACGGACCGGATACCGCCACCGAGTAAACCACACCATCCGCGTTGGGGTTCCACGCGGTTGCGAGGCCGGTGGCGGAATTAATCGCGGCGAGGTAGTTACGCGCCTGCCCGCCAATGCCCGTGAACCATCCGCCGGCATACACGGTCGTCCCTGCCACCGCCAAGCCGCGAAGATCCACAGAGCCGCCGGTGTAGGTGGGGTTTGGGTCCCAATCGGTGGCGGCACCCGTTGCGGCATCAAGCGCAGCGATGCTGTTTCGTGTCTGCCCGCCTATGCTGGAGAACATGCCTGCGGCGTAGACCGTGCTGCCGGAAATCCCCAATGCATGGACCGTTCCGTTTTTCCCCCCACCCCCATCGGGATTCCATGCGGTCACCTCGCCGGTGGAGATGTCGAATGCGGCGACACTGTTGCGTGGTTGTCCGCCGATGCTGGTAAAGGACCCCGCGGCGTAAAGGGTGGACGCGGACACCGCGAACGCCTCGACCATGTCGCTGGCACCGGGATTCCAGTTTGTCGCGAGGCCCGTGGAGGCATCGAGCGCGGCGATGTAGCTTCGCGTCTGCCCGCCGATATTAGTGAACATGCCGCCGGCGTAAACGGTCGTCCCAGACACTTGCAGGGTGGAGACCGAGCCGGAAGCATTGGGATCCCATGCCGTTGCCTGGCCGGTTGCGGAATCAATCGCGGCCATATTATTCCTCACCTGCCCGCCAATGGAGCTGAACTCCCCTCCGGCATAGACCGTTGTCCCCGACGCAGAGAGGGTGCATACGGTTTGCCAACCGTTTGCGCCCGGATTGGGGTCCCATGCGGTGGCCAGCCCCGTGGAAGCGTCGAGAGCGGCGGCATGCCTTCGTGTTTGTCCGCCGATGGAGGTGAATTGGCCGCCGACGTACACCGATGACCCTGACACTGCCAGCGCGAAGACCGGGTTGTCTGCGACGGGATTCCAATCAGTCAACTGGCCTGTGCCAATGTTGAAGGCCCCGATGTTGTGGCCCATGCTGGTGAACGAACCACCCACGTACATCGTGGACCCCGATAGCACCATGGTGTAGACCGGCCCGTCGGAACCGGGATTCACACCGACATTGGAGATCCTGACGCCGGTTGTGGCGTTGAGTGCAGCGAGGCCATTGGCGGGGAGTTTTCCGATAGTGCCGAATCCTCCGCCGGCATACACCCTCCCTCCCCACACTGCCAAGGCGTTTACCTGCCCATTTGCGTTGGGATCCCAGTCAGTCAGGGTGCCGTTGGCCGCATCGACTGCGGCAAGGTTGTTTCGCGTCTTAAAGTAAAGGGTGTCATGGTCCTTGATTTGCGTGAACCCCCCCCCAAAGTAGAGCGTTGTTCCGGAAACGGCCAATGCCAACACGGTCCCGCTCACTTCAGGATCACAGAAGGTCACGATGCCGAGGGAGGTGTCGAACGAGGCGATGCCGTGTCGCGGCTGTCCTCCAAAGAAAACAAAATCTCCCCCTGCGAAGAGGGTTGTCCCCGAAAGCAGCAGCGTGCGAACGTCACCATCTGCATCGGTCTGCCAGGCGGGGTCGACAGATCCGTCCGATAAAATGTGGGCAATGTTGTTTCGGGTCAGGTTCCCAACCTGCGTGAAGGCGCCGCCTATGTACCAGCCCCCCGCGCCGTCCGGAGCACTGGCGTATACGGTCCCGTTCACCTTGGGATAGGCGGAGACGGGAGCGCCGGTGGCCGCATCGGTCGGCACGCCATGGCCTGTGTAGGGTCCCACATAGCCAAACGTTCCGCCAATGTAGGTGGTGGCCGATGTGGCGGCGATGGCGTAAACGTTTCCGTCGGTCACCCAGGTTTCGCCGTTTGGACTGTTGCCGGGTTGGGCAAGCGCGGCAGTATTTCCCCCCAGGACCACCAAGAAAAGGACAACGCAAAGCCGGGCCGCGATACTGGTTGACAGTCTCTCGCAATGGTTCATGTCACCTCACTCCTCACGTGTGATTTGCCAGGTACTTATCCATCAGACATCCAAGCATGCGTAACTCACCTCGGCTAGTGTAACACACCTATTACCCGCTTTCGCACCGAAGTACGTGTATTAGAACATAAGATCGCCTGTCAAACCCTACACCTATATCTTGCCAATATCTGATACCATGAACACGGATCAGACCAGCTTCGTGACTCCCGGAATGGCCACGTCGGGCACGGGCATGGCGCCGAAGGCAATGTCCGGCTTCGGCATGAGGTCCAGTTTGGACTCTTCCATGGCCCATTTCCAAGTCACTTCCTTGCCCGTGTAGGCCGACATGCGGCCCATGATGGCGGTCATGGTGCTCTCGGCCACGTTGCGGGCCTCGTTGATGGGCTTGCCGTTGCGAATGCCGGCGACAAGGTCGGCATGCTCCTGCACGTAGGGGTCGGCGTCCTCGCCCTTGAACTTGTAAATCTTGTCCGTCAAAATATCCTTGCCGGGGTTCGACGTGCCCTTCGTGCCCACGAGGTGCTCGCCGACGCGGGAGAAGGTGTCGGCATTCTGGCGGCACAGGCTCTGCACGCGCACACCGCCGGGATACTCGAACTCCACGGCAAAATGATCATAGATGTGGCCAAATTCCGACCCGGTGCGCTGCTGGCGCCCGCCGATGGCAAAGCAGGACAGGGGATGCGCCCGAATC
>CAIXUF010000812.1 GCA_903922535.1 Candidatus Hydrogenedentota bacterium | reverse complement strand
CCGGCGTGCCGCAGCGGTGCCATCCGCCGCGCCGCGTCGAGATGAGGATGATTTGCCCGTTGGGCAATTCCTTGGGCGCGAAATCGTCAAAGGCGCCGTCGGTCAGTTGCCGCACCCCGGAGCCGTCTGCGGCCATGTCGTACAGGTGGTAATAGTGGCCGTGCTCGCCCTTGAACGTGTCCTGCGGCGGCGCGTCCACGGCGCAGAAGGCCACCAGCACGCGGGTTCCGTCATGCGTCACCTCGGGCTGCATGAAACTGCCCTGCGGAAAGGCACCCGCCGCCAGCGGCCGGACCTGCATGGATTCGCCGGGATGGTCAAGCACAAAGACGCCGCCGCCCGGCCTCGCGTAACGGCCGTAGTACTGAGTCAACTGGTGGCTGAACACGCCCGGCGCCTGCTTCACAAACAGCAGCGGCCCGGTTTGGAAGAGGGGATTGGCAAAGACCAGACCGCGCCGCGCCGCATGCACCCGAAGCCACAGGTTTTCCCAGCGGGAATCCTCCGGACCCGTCTGTGCGGCACGCAGCACGTCGAATTCTTTGTGCAGGGTCAGCCAGGCGTTTACCGCGCCGTCCAGCGCGACACCCACTCCCTGCAGGTCCGCGATAAGCGCGTCGCCGCGCTCCACGGCTTTCTCAACGGCGGTTTCATAAGTGTTTCTGGTCTGGCCCCCGCCGATGCCGTCCTGCATGCGCCAGTCCCAGACAATCAATTCTAGCTCCAGCACAGGATGAAACGCCACTTCCCGCGGCGTGGGCGGTGCGCCCTGTGGCGGGGGGGGCGGGAGCAAATCAATATCGACCGTGCGGTCACCCGCGTGATATTGGACATGGCTCCATCTAACGGCACAGGCGTCATTGAGTGCGCGTGTGCCCAGCGTCACGATGTCAGCAGTCTGCGTTCCGTCGCCGCTGATCGTCAACTGCGCCTTGCCGTCGAAAAAACGGAATGGCTTCGTTTCCCCCGAGGCAAGCCCAACGAACACCTCGCCGTCGGTTCCGTTCGCAAGCGCCGCCTCGGCGGTGACGGTGTACGGACCGGCCAGTTCGGTGAGATTTAGGGTAATCCGCACGTCCTCGCGGGGCGTTGCCGCCACGGTGCATGCACGGAGTGGCCTCGAAAAGGCCGCCTGCGCGCCGTCATTGTGTCCGAACAGCCCGTAGCTGCCTTCCATGGTGAGGTCGCCCTCGGCCGGGGCACCGCCGAAGAGAAAGACCGGCGGGGCAATCTCCGGAATCATGGGGTCGCGCGTCAATCGCGCCTCCGCCCAGTTCGCCATGTCACAGGAGAATCCGTCGCCGCCGTCCGTGGCCACCAGCTTCATCTCACGCGCGCCCGCCAGCGGGATTTCCACCGGCCTGGCCGCGTCGCTGTCGGTCATCTTGCCGCTGTCAAAACGCTTTTCCCCGTCCACCCATATCTGCAACACCGCGCTGCCCCGTCCCCCGCCCTGCCACTGCACGCCCACCTCGGCCTTGAACAGCGTGTATTTGCCGTTGAGCGGGACCGTTATCTCGCCGGGCGCATGGTGGCCCAGCCCCCGCATGTATTCTTTTTCTGCGATGCGCAGCTTCAGCGGGGGCGGACCACCGGGCGCATAGGCGGCCGTGTTGATTCCCAGCGCGCCCCAGCCCTGCTTTACGGTCAGCGATTTCACAAGTTCGCCCAGGGGACGTTCCGCCTGGCCGAAGGCGGAGACGGCCATGGCCATGGACAACGCCGCAATGGCCGTGGCAGAAAAGAGAGAACGCATAAAGGTCGGTGTGTTGCGCATTGAATATTCCGCATGTCTGTTGAAAACGTTGAATGCTCCGTGGTTCTTGCGGGTCATTTCCCCCTTATCTTAGGGCTTGCCGCGCTCCCCGTCAATGCCGAATGTGTCGCAGCATCGGTTTGACTCAATGCGTCCCATTTTGCTACAGTACTGGCACTATGAGCCGTGCGGCCCAATCTCCCCTGAGACCGTCGTGTGGTGAGTACCGCGTCCCTATCGTCTAGCCCGGCCTAGGACACCGCCCTTTCACGGCGGCGACACGGGTTCGAATCCCGTTGGGGACGCCATTTTTTTGCCTGCCCATAATGACACGGGGCTTTGGGCTTGTCCGCACGCAGCCTTTCCGAATCACTCCTGTTCAAGTCCATCGAAGCCCAAATTCCGGCCCAGAATCCAGTTTGACAATAGGGCAGCCTGAATGAATACTTACTTTCACATTCATATTTGAGTCCGCACGGGAGCCTTTGCCCGATAATGACCCGCGCGAATAGACGCCACAGGCTGGCAGCGCCATGGGATGACTGTGATTGAAGGAGAGTGTTTCATATGTCCGTACGCGATATCGGCAGACGGATTCTTCTTGTTCAGGCTCTTCTGTTCATTGCCTTCTCAAATGCCCATGCTGAGACAGCAACCGTCAGCAATGGGCACTATTCACTCACCCTGAATAAGGACCACAGCGTCCGTGTGCGCGCGGAAAAGGGCGACCATTTCCGATGCACGCCAACGTTTACCATTATCGCCACACAGGCAGACCCCAAAATGGCCAACCGGCCCGCAGCGATTAAGCATGTCAATTACAACGTCGTCAGCTGGGAAGTTGATCCTGCACGGGTGCCGCAGGACAAACTTTTGAAAAAAAACGCCGCCGGCGCAGCCTTGGCTGGCGATGGATTTGACGACAGCATTCTAAAGGGAAGCACGGACAACCGCACAGCCGACCTGTTTCATGCTGGAAACACCACCGTGGTGTCCGCAACAGACGCAGCAATCAAAGGGAATTCCATACAGTTCCTTTTTGGGGACAATCAGGCCTTCACGATAACGGCCACCCTGACGCTCTCCGACACCAGGCGTGAGCCTGTCCTGGCATTCCGCTTCCAACCCAATTCGCGGGGTTACTATTCCGTCGGCTTTACGGGCATACCTGAAGTGGCCCTCTCGGAATTCGACGAGATATGGCAGCCGTTGATATGGCAGGAAAAGCGCTTCCCCGAGGCATCCTTCATAACACTCGCCTACCAATGCACTCTGCCGGCAACAATGGTGCGTGTGGGTGGACAGTGTGTCGCTCTGGCGGCCGATCCGGAAGAGCTGCCTTTCGAGCTCCTGCCCCTTATGAACAACTCCCGGTTTGGTGTGGCCGTGCGCAACGCGGCGGGCAATGCGCAGCCCATGGTTTTTGCCCCCGTGCTTGGCGGAAAGGGCTCGTTGATGGATGCCGGGGATTCTTTCGAATTCAGAATGCGGCTGATTTCAACACAAGGCAATTGCAGCGACGCCTACGAGGTGATTGCCCGTGACATATATGGGTTTACTGATTACCGCCACAATGCCATCGCCTCAATGAATGAAACCCTGAACAACATGCTTGATTACGGCATGAGCGCGTACAGCCAATTTATCGAAGAGTTGAAAGGCTGTTCCTATTCCACCGATGTCCCCGGCGCCGTAAAAAATGTGTCCTCCCTGAACCCACTGGAAATGGCGCTGGTAACGGACAATCCGGCCATCTATCAACACCGCGCCTATCCTCTGATGGAGTATATGTTGTCGCGCGAGAAGTTTCTGTTCTGTCTGAATCCCAGGCAGAGAATCCAATCTCCCTCACGTCATTTGAAGGGTCCCTGCGCGCCACTGACTGAACTGGCGTCGCTCTATGATGTTTTCCAGAAATCGAACCCCGTTTTCCTGACCCTGGCCGAGAAGATGCATGGCGTGGACAGGATCTCGAATCTCGATGTGCTGGAAAAGGGGAACTCGTGGAAGAATTCCCTGGCCATGTACAAGGTCACCGGGGAAAAGGCATACCTGGAAAAGGCTATGACCGGGGCCGATGCTTATATCAACAGGCGCATCGAACGCCTTCAAACCGACTTCAATGACCCTGATGCGGGCGATCTCTTCTTCTGGACCGGCTATGCGCCCAAATGGATTGATTTGCTGGAACTGTACGAGCAAAGCGGTGAACAGCGCTATCTGAAGGCCGCCCAAGCCGGCGCCAGACATTATGCCATGTTTGTTTTTATGTGCCCGTCCATTCCAAACCAGGATATCCTGGTGAACAAAGACGGTAAAGCGCCGATGTACTGGTACCTTAAGGGCAAAGGGCATAAACAAATGCACTGCCCCGAAGAGGAAGTGCCGGCCTGGCGCCTTTCCGAGATGGGGTTGACCTCAGAATCCTCCGGAACCTGCAACGGGCATCGCGCCATCTTCATGGCAAATTACGCCCCCTGGATGCTTCGGCTGGGGTTCTATGCCAATGACACTTTTTTGAAAGACATTGCGCGGGCCGCCGTGGTTGGGCGCTACCGGAATTTTCCCGGATACCATATCAACACCGCGCGCACGACGGTTTATGAGAAAGCGGACTATCCGCTTCGCGAACACAAGGAACTCAGCGCAAACTCCTTCCATTACAATCATATCTGGCCGATGATGTCCATGCTGTTTGATTATCTCGTCACGGATGTGTTTGTTCGTTCCGGAGGCCAGATCTCATTCCCCAGCCAGTTCATTGAAGGCTATGCCTACCTGCAGAACCAACTCTATGGCCATCAACCGGGTGAATGGTATGGCTCGAAAAATGTACGCCTCTGGATGCCCAAGGGAGTGTTGGCGTGTGACAATGTTGAATTGAACTATCTGACGGCACGGAGCGACGGCAAACTCTTCATTGCATTTGCCAACCAGTCCAATGAGGAAGTGACGGCAACGGTGGCCTTGAACCAGACATTGATTGGCAAACTTGCCGGAAACAGAAAACAGGCGAAAATCAGGAAGCAAAACGGCGCGCAGGAATCTTTCCCGGTTGATGACGGGTCCTTCAAGGTCTCTGTGAAAGGACGGGGGATTACATCGGTTGAAATCGAGGATGTTGAAATCATCCCCGCATTCCAGTCCCGCGTCCTCGCGCGAACAAGCACCACTGCCTGGTCGCCGGATTATCTCGAAGTCCCCTTCGGCGGTGCCCGCGCGATGGCTCTTCCCGGCGTTGAAAATGACAACGCCTACATCTATCTGCAGTCGGATGACACCCAGTTTAGCGCTATAACGCTGCATTGGGGGCAAAGCGGCTCATGGAGCACAATTCATGATGACGCATTCCCGTATGAGTTTACCGTACCCCTTGACAGCGCGGCCGCCGAATTCCGCTTCTATCTTGAAGGCGTTTCTGTCGATGGGAAAACCACGCGTTCAACAGAAGCGGTGTTGTGTCATGAGAAATAAGGGAACGCTGCTCGCCGCCCTGCTTTTGGCGCCGTTGACCGTTACTGCGTTGGCCGACAATTGCCCGGACATCAGCTCGGTGCCTGCGGACTTGACGATTCCCCCCATAGAAACTGGTCCGCCCCGGGCAGGGGTGCGTGCCGTTGTCACACCGCCCGAGTATAAAGGCATGTCGGTCCACCATCTGTTGTATCTTCCGGTCAACTGGCAGCCCGGTGGAAAATACGCGGTACTGGTCGAATACGTTGGCAATGGCAATTACAAGAATGAATATGGCGATGTGAGCACCGGAGAGGTGGAAGGCGGCAAACTGGGGTATGGCATCTCTGGAGGACGCGATTACATCTGGCTGTGTCTGCCCTGTGTCAGCGTGGACGGCACCAAGAACCAGACCATTTGGTGGGGCGACGTCAACGCCACGGTTGCCTATGCCAAACGCGAAGTGGCCCGGACATGTGAACAATGGGGCGGCGACACCGGCAAAATAGTACTGTGCGGCTTCAGCCGCGGTGCCATTGCCTGCGGGTATATCGGTCTTCATGATGATGAGATTGCCGTCCTCTGGAGAGCCTTTATTCCATACAGCCATTACGATGGCGCGCGTGAATGGGATTATGCCGGTTCCGACAGGGCCGCCGCACAGACCCGTCTACAGCGGCTTGCAGGCCGTCCCAGCTTCATCATTGACGAAAGCAACAGCCTTGCAAAATCGCGTGCCTACATCGAATCTACGGGCATAGGCGCGCCATTCACCTATTTCCCCCTTCCCTTCCGCAACCATAACGATGCCTGGGCTCTGCGCGACACCCCGGCCCGTAACGCCGTACGAAACTGGCTCAACAAAATACTGAAATGAGCGGACGCAATCCTCCCTTGCGTATTCCGACGATTCCGTCCTCTTGTTCCGAAGGAAGGCGCCCTGTTTTTCCGAAGGAAAGCGCCCTATGATTCCGAAGGATTCCGCCACCCCATTCCAATTGATTGCGCCTGGGTGTTCCGCGCGAATCGGAGCGTAGCGACGCGGGTGTTTCAACTG